>DMAO01000340.1:4750-9236 GCA_003446545.1 Sphaerochaeta sp. | reverse complement strand
CCAACCAAGCTGCGCAGTTGGCATCGTTCTCTACGAATACAGGAGCATCATACCGCTTGGTAAAAAAATCATAGATGTCAAAATGGTGAAGATTGAAAGGTTCGGCATATGCAATGACTCCCCTGTCTGAGTCTACTATCCCCGGAATGCCAACGCATACTGCCAACAAGGGATACCCTATCTTTTCAACTCCCTTGAGGGCAAGATCCATAAGGAAGGTAAGGATACCTTCAAAACCAACTTTGGGAACAGAGCCCTTTTCCTGAAACAGTATGGCCCCGCTTATGTCAAGGATGACTGCACGAAAGTGTGAGGGCTGGATGTCAAAGCCGACCACACAGCCAAATTTCTCATTAAGGCGAAGGATGATGGGTTTACGCCCCCCCCTACTCATACCACGTCCCTCCTCTCCCTCGTAAACGACATCGTTGTCTATCAGGGCAGAGATGATGTTGGTGACTGTCGAGCGATAGAGACTCAGCTCACGGGCGATATCGACTCTGCTGATCCCAGGACTTTTCCAAATGAGTTGGGCAACCAAGGAGGTATTTGCATTCTTCTGAAAGTTGTTGTTGTTTATTCTCATAGCCTTCTCTATACTTAAGAGGAATTTCTGGTAACCATCGGCCGACAAAAGTCGGGTTGGTTAGCATATTCAGTTTGTTTGCTCTTTGTACAAACCAATACTACCACCCACCAATCCAACTGTCAACAAAAACTTTTCCGCCCCTACCATGATACACTGGTTTGTTCAACGGTTGTACTTGACAGGGGGGATATCGCATGGTAGGAAGATAGCATGCAAAAAAAGAAACAGCGTACGGCAAGTGAACTCCTGATGCCGCTCCCAAGATACCTAGAAGAAAGGGAAGGCTCCTTTCGTATCCACAGGGGGACTACTATCAGCTTTGACCCCATATTCACTGATGTGGCAGTCCTAGCCACCGAACAGCTAGCCTGCAAGGTGGGAGACGAAGATATCCTCTTCAAGAAAGGTGCGTCGATGGGTGAAGAGGCATACCAGGTGAAAGTTGGTAAGAACCAGATTGTGGTTACGGCCAGCGAACCCTCCGGGGCTTTCTGTGCACTGCAGACCATCCGACAGATGGCATTGGCTAATGACAACATCATCCCCTGCTGCATGATTGAGGACGAACCGACCTTCAGTTGGAGAGGGTTCATGCTCGATACAAGCCGCCACTTCTTTTCAGTGGCCTTCATTAAGAAACTCATAGATGTCGCTGCGCTCCATCATCTTAACCGCTTCCACTGGCACCTCACAGATGACCAGGGATGGCGGATCAAGGTTGAAGGATATGAAAAGCTGGAGACGGTTGCATCAAAGAGGAAACTGCTCAACTATTGTGATGGCAGAGAGTATGGTGGCATCTACACCGATGAACAGATCCTCGAAATCCAGGAGTATGCCCACCAGCGCCATATGATGGTTGTCCCCGAAATTGAGACACCGGGTCATGCTTCGGCCCTGCTTGCAGCATATCCGGAGTTCGGATGTACAGGTGGCCCGTACGAAGTACAGGACCGCTGGGGCATCTTTGATGAGGTCATGTGTGCAGGGAATGAAGAGCTGATGCACTTTTTACAAGTTACCATTACAAAGGCTGCAACACTCTTTACCGACCCCTACATCCACATCGGCGGTGATGAATGCCCCCATACTGCATGGGAGTCCTGTCCAAAGTTGCCTGATCGAATGGAGAAAGAAGGGCTTACCTCTGCAAAACAGCTGCAGAGCTGGATGACCAGCGAAATCTGCAAGATGGTTGAGCAAGAGGGGAAACGCCCCATAGGGTGGGATGAGGTCTTGGAAGGCACAGAAAAGCTCGGCCTCCCCGCATCCCTCATCGTGATGTCTTGGAGAGGTGATGAGGGGGGCATCGAGGCAAGCAATTTAGGACACGATGTCATCATGTGTCCCAATACTGCAGGCTGTTATTTTGACTACCAGCACCTCGATTCCTACGAGGAGCCAGGTAACATTGGTGTCACCACCATTGAGAAAACCGCAGAATTCAACCCCATACCAAAAGAATTGGATACTGAGAGACAATCAAAGATCCTTGGAGGCCAAGGCAACCTCTGGACTGAGAAGGTAACCAGCTCAAGGCTAGCTGAGTACATGCTCTTCCCCCGTCTTTCGGTGATGGCTGAGAGATTGTGGAACCCCCAGGAATTTGTTTCAGTGGAAGAGAGAAGAGAGAGCTTGGCGAAAAAACTTACAGCACTTGACATCAATCTCTATAGGGGAAAGAGCTACTAGATGTTGCAAGAGGATACCCAATGTGTTCTAATTGGGTATCACCTTCTGGTGGATTTTCTCTAAACGCAGGCCCTGTTTCCGTTGGAAAGAGGGCCTGCATCTATTTGGACATAATGCCCATTCAGGTAACTGTCCAAACTCACCTAGTCTGGTTGATCCGTCAAGTATGAAAAATAATAGGTTTCTAGAAAATCGGAGATATCAACTGTATGGACCTCCCGGAAAAGACTTTTCAAATCATCATTGATACCAAACAATAAGGGTTCAGTTTGATCAGACTCTATAAATGAAAACGTCTTGTTCCTAATCTTTTCAAAACTCTCATCGTCTTCAGGATTATGATATACCACAAACAAAACCAGTTTCTCTGATAAGACTCGCTGGGATGTATCCCTTTCCCAAGTCACTAAGAGTTGTGTGACAGAATCAAACGCTTTCTTTTGAATTTCCGCATTGTTAATGTTCTTATTTGGTTGATTTTTGAATTCAATCAAATATACAGAGCCATCCTTCTCAACAAGGGCATCACACGATGACAATGTAGAATCACCTCTCATGTTCTTAAGGCTTTTACACAATCTGTCAAAGTCATACGCTTGTATGTCTGAGTTTAGAAGATATGAACCCTTATCAACGCTATAGGATGTTTTACCTAATGTTGTCTCATAATTCTTTCGAGGTCTACATATGTTTTCAGATGCTCCCATACCAGCTACAGCTCTTCCAAAGGCTTATACAGGTGTTCATAAATCTGCCCGACTTTGTCGGTGACATTCTCTGCTGTATACAGCTTATCTTTGGGTGACATCAGGTAAAAAGCACTTTTGACAGAATTATTTTGGCTCAGCGTCTTTTCAATAGCCCTGATAAAATAAGGGCTGTGAGAAATGAGAAGCGATTTAATAGCAAGCTTTTCTGCCAAAGAAACAAGAAGCTTTCCAAATGCTATTTGCCATTCTGGATGTAAGTTCATTTCTGGTTCATCAATGATCAACACACTATTTCGTGATAAAGTACCATTCTCTATAAGACGGTCAATAATCGCAAAAGGCAATATTCCTGAAGCAGTATTTTCCATGGCAATTTGTTTATTTGGATAGTCGTTCTCTACAAATTGTAGGCCTATATCTGTTTCTTTGAAATGTCCACGGATAATATCTTCAATGATACCTCGAAATTCTTGGATCATCTCTTTATTCGCAATAAATTCCTCATATACTAAATCAGGACTATCTAACATTGATGACTTTTTTATTAATTCTGTTAGGTTGGTGTTTGCAGTAAAAGGGGATTCATTAGAAAATTCCCGAAGCGCAGCAAAATAGACAACACTACCGCCTTGAAGAATATCAATTGGTTCAGGAAGGACAATTTTCTCAATTCCTTTATCAGAAATCTGTATAGAAAAATTATCAATGCGAAGTTTTGAAACTCCAGAATAATCAAATGTTTTGATTTGGTTCCTAAACTGATTGTTGAGTTCCTGTGCAAATATCATGCTAGCGTAGGCCTCATCGCTTCTCTGCCAAGCTTCATTCATTGCACTTATAGCTCTGGACGTTTCATCTGAAGTGATAAAATCCGTATTTTTATAGTTTGAAAAACTATTTTGCACAAAAGTTCTCAAATACTTTTCAGTAAACCGAAAATTATTGTCAAAGGATTCATTAGTATGAAACATCAAGTTTATAAATGACTGTCTAAACCTACGATTGGTAACCATTCCAGCATTTCTTTCAACTATTGTATGAGAAACAATTGCATTTGAAAACCAATCACCTGCAAATTTACCTATGCTGTCCAGGCGACTATCCATAACTCTCTCATAAAAATTACTTACAGGAGAAAGTGCCCCATAGAGAGCTTTTGCTATTGTTGTTTTGCCAGAACTATTATCCCCTGCAATAAGGGTTATCCCATCTAGCTCAATAGATGAAGAATGTATTTTCCCTATATGTTCCATCTCAAATTTCATACTGAGTCACCATTTCCTACATGTTGTTACTATACCACACCTAATGTTTACAGTTTCAAAGGTTTCTATTTTATTCAGGCAAGATGAGGATACCATGTTTTATGGTAAGTTGAAACAGTGACTATTTACAAAAGGATTAGGCTTTTAGGGAAAGGTATATATCGATACGACTGATTTGATCCGTAGTATAAAATTTCCATTTCAAGTTTTATTCCCCAACGAAGCGAGAG
>DMAO01000340.1:4016-4679 GCA_003446545.1 Sphaerochaeta sp. | reverse complement strand
GGGGTATTGATACCTTTCATTGAATACTGAACCCACAACCAGATCAGGCAAGATATCAATCTACTTTACCGCCTACACATATTTGTCTTGTATAGACAAAAAAAACACCAGAGTCTCCCCTGATGCCATGCAATCCTTGGTAGGATGATCATTCGCCCTTATTCACCAGATCCCTTGGGATGTTAATGATATGCTGGTCACTTGGGCGGTAAAAGGTTGCAATAAACCCTATGATGGTTACCAGATCACTCTCTGTCTTGAGAGCAAGCTCTTCGGAAAGCTCGCGTTTCTCGTCCTTGAATGCTTGGAACTTAACCTTAACCAGCTCATGGCTGGCAAGGGCTTCGTCAAGGGCTTTGATGATCCGCTGATCAAGGCCACCCTTTCCAACCATTACCACTGGCTTTACTTCCTGGGCTCTAGCCTTTAGGAAACTACGTACACTACTATTCATGCCCCCACTATACCTATTCATAGCAGGTCTGTGCAACTATGGGGCACGATAATTCAGCAACATCTTATACTACAGCAAGAGCCTCATCCCTGTTCACAGGGAACAAGGATGAGGCTCTTAGGTGTATTGAACAAAGTCCAAGGTACTCATTTTACCTCAAGCTACTACTTGTCCCTATACTTTTGCTCCACTATGAAGCGCTTTAATTT
>DMAO01000340.1:3634-3985 GCA_003446545.1 Sphaerochaeta sp. | reverse complement strand
CTCCTTGTTGACCTCGCTTATGATAGCTTCGATACGCTTCTCGACGACAGCTTTTGCTGCTTCCTTGCCATGTGCTTTTTCCATGGCGGAGGTGAACGTCTCAGAAGGATAGACAATTGCGCGGATCCCTTCACTCTTGGTCTTCACATCGGTGATATAGCCACAGACACAAATGCTCTCAATCTCCTCAAACAGTTGGAAGTGGTCCTCGATCTCCTCGGGGGATACGTTCTTACCACCTTCGGTGACAATGATGTTCTTAGCCCTTCCTGTGAGGTAGAGATAACCCTTTGCATCCTGGTGTCCTACATCGCCGGTATTGAGCCACCCATCCTGAAGTACCTCGGCGGT
>DMAO01000340.1:0-3522 GCA_003446545.1 Sphaerochaeta sp. | reverse complement strand
AGGTGTGTGATTGGGCTGGTCTCGGTCAGGCCATATCCCTGCACAAAATCAATACCCAGCTCGTTGAACATCTTGAACGTGGAAGCCGGAAGCGGGCCTCCTCCTGAAATACAGATGCGGTTGTTCTCCAAGGAGAGATTCTTGAGTAGGAAGCCAAACATCTTCCTACCGATATTAACCTTGAACACCTTCTTGATCATGCCGGAGAATTTCATCAGACCACGGATCAGACCATACAGTATGATACCCTTCTCACGAATTCCGCCCATCAGAGCCGCAATCATCTTGTTGAACAGCATCGGCACAGCGAGGAACATCGTGACCTCACCTTCCCTGAGTTCCTTGAAGATCTGGCTGGTAACAAGCTTCTTACCAAACACAACGGAAGCCCCTACGCTGATGGCCTCAAAGAACACCGCCATCATAGTATAGGCATGATGGATGGGAAGAATTGCATAAAACACATCAGTGGGAAACAGTTGCATATTACCCTGTGAAAGGTAGACATCTGATACCATGTTGCTATGGCTGAGCATAACACCCTTGGGCGTCCCGGTGGTGCCGCTGGTGAAAAGGATGGCAGCAGTATCAGAGACCTTGGCCTCTGTGCGCTTCTGCTGTTCCTTCTCCTGCGTCTCCAGTACAAAGGGGAATTCCTTAGTCGGTTCCAAGCTGATTCTCTCCGCAATCTCCAGCTTGTTCGCCTTGTCAAAATCCTGCAACCGTTCAAGGTCAGCGAACAGATACTTCACATCTGCAAAGGCCATGAGCTTTTCCATGTCCTTATTGCTGAGGGTATTGTCCAAAGGCACAACGATTGCCCCAGCATCAAGGATAGCAAGGAATGCAATAGCCCATTCAGGGCTGTTCTTGCCGGTTACGGCAATTTTATCCCCCGACTTCACCCCTTTGGAGAGCATATAATTGGCTAATCCCTTTATATAGGCTTGGGCCTCTGTATAGGTAAAGGACTCTTTATCGGGTACAAAGGCCGAAAAACACTTGTTTTCAGGATATCTGCTAACCGAGATGTCAAACATCTGGGGAACAGTAGGCCACTCGCCGGAAAAGACCTTACCACGATATTCATCAAGAAAATCCCAAGGCTTTGGAGCAGTACTCGTGTTTGCCATCTGCTATACTCCTTACAGCTAAATTGCCGTCTTTTGTCTATACTATAAGCATATTTATTTCAAAAAATCAAGATTTTTATGACACAATTTCGTTTTTCGTAATTGTGTAATGAGTCGTAAATAGCGTATCCCTGTACTACTTGCTATCGAAAGCAAACTGTTCTAAAGGAAGATTCAGGACCGAGCACTGTAGCAGGCCAAAAAGAACATGCTTGAACCGTTCTCTTCCTGAATTTCTCTCGCACGCACCCTACCCCAAAACACCCTAGGCGAAAACTATTCCTGAAACCATGTAAAATATTTACAGCCCATCCGCATTTCTGGTAGCCGATAGGCGGCAGAAGGTATTCAGGACAGTCCCTAAAGTGCTTGTCCTTCACCTCCTGTTTGATCTTGTAGGGCAGACAAGCATACTTGACCCTTAGCAGGAAGTACTCGAAATCCCTGAATACCCAGGCTGTCCTCTTTATTACCTTTATGGTATTCATACAGCCCTCAATGATTGCAGAGGTGAGCGGGTACTTTGTATGCATGCGTTTATGTTCGGTATACTTTCTCGTCTTTGAGGCAAATGCCAAGAGCTCCCTGATGCCCGACTGCCCACACATGCACAGCCATGCGGCATTCTCCATACAGCACCTTCTTTCTGTACTTAGGGATCCAAACTATGTGGTATGTGCAATCCTCCCTTGTATGTGCTAACCTTTGTTCTTTCATGTGGAAAGAATTTCCGTGTGTGGCAAACTACCGCACCACAAGCCTGTGGGTTTCTTGCAGGGCTAAAAGCTAGGCTAGTTCGAACACAGTACGTTGTGGATAGACCAGTGACGAACTAGACCCCTTGGTTTTGTTTGATGTCAATGATCCAAGATGAAATGTCCTGCAATACCCTCGGGTCAATCGTCATCTCAATAGATGCATACTCATCAGGAGCACCGGTAATTGCCGGTTGGAACAGATGGTTAAGACCTTCATAGACCTTCGTAGTATACCGCTTGTTCCCTCCAGAGAGCAGTGCGGCCTCGATAGAGGGGACATGAAGGGTTGCAGACACCTGGGTATCCTTGGTGCCATTGAGAATCATTACGGGTATATCCAGTCCCTGTAGGTAGTCGGCGGGATCAAGGGTGAGGAACGTCATGTACCAAGGGGAAAACAGGGTGGATATCTGTGATTTTGCTGCATCGGGGGGAAACCCCAACGACACCATTGTCTGCAGAACGGATTCCTTACGTTCCTCCAACGTTCGACTTTCATCCAGGATTGTGGTGTAAACAGCCATATTCGTCTCAACTGTTTGAGCAATGACCGCCTCAGGAGCCTGTTTGGCCCTAAGGATTGCTGCAGTCTGGTCTTCAAGTACTGCCAGGCCGTTCACTCCGGAGCCGGCCATAAGTACCAGAAAGGCCAAGTCCTTCTCCCTTTGTGCCACTATCGCTCCGATGATGGCCCCTTCGCTGTGCCCGATTATCCCAATGCTGTCAGCATCTACATAGGGCAAGGTCTTGAGATGGTCTACAGCCGACTGGGCATCATCGGCAAGATCTAGTGAGGTTGCAGTGCTCACATCTCCCCCCGAATCACCAAATCCACGGTCATCGTACCTCAATACCACAATCCCTGATCGGGTGAGGGCATCAGACAATACCAAAAACGGCCTATGGCCCATCAGGGCCTCGTCACGGTTCTGGGAGCCAGAGCCACTGACCAAGACAACTGCGGGGAAAGGCCCATTCCCTTCAGGTCTTGTAATGGTTCCTGCAAGCAGAAAGTCCTCAGGTGTTTGGGTGAATGCAATATCCTCAGAGATGTACGGGTACGGCTTCGAGGGGTCCTGAGGACGGGTATTCTCTATCGGTTCCCCTAGGGTGAGGACCAGTGGGAGAGACTGTCCCATTTGGGTAAAGGTTCCCACAATCTGCTGTGCTGCAAAATCATAGGTTCCGGAAAAAGAGGCCTGTAACTGTTCGATTTCTATGGTAATGAGTGTCTCTTCTTGTCTGACTGATGATACTGCGAAATTTCTGACTCCTTGTGTAGGAATCTGCAACATAGCCTCGTAGTGCCCTTCGCCGGTAGAAATCATGGTGAATCCAATACCAAGCGAGTTCGTGGGGTTTATCGCTAGTGAGCCTTGCCAATATCCGCTCAGGTCCATCGCCTCTTCTCCTTCGATCAATGGGGAGACTTCTTTTGGTTCAAGGGAACCTACTTGACCCTCTGCCATGCTAGCACATCCTGGAAACAGGGCAATCATAAGACCGAGTATAACAATCACTGTACATTTCATGGAATTTGTCCACACATACGCCCTCATCTTGAGCCTCCGTCCTAAACCATACAAGCAGAATATTGTGGCATATTGGAAAATGCAAGGGAAACATAAGAT
>DMAO01000079.1:376-6751 GCA_003446545.1 Sphaerochaeta sp. | reverse complement strand
GTAATGCTTTTGCTACTCTCGCTTCGTTGGGGAATGACAAAATCCCCTTTTTTTAGAACAAGTAAAGTCGAGCAATTCTTACGATAGTGATAGGTATCATAAGAGTACATGCACCAGAGAGATCCAAGAAGCGAAAAAACTGGGTTGAAGAGGTGTAGGGTAGGAACAAGAAAGATTTTTCATGTTTCTCTACAAAGATACTTGCGTTCCGATAAGTTTCTATATATAGTAACACTATCACAAGGAGAGATTCAATGAAAAAACTTGCCACCCTCATACTCTTGCTCATAATCCCTACATTCCTATTTGCCCAGCCAGCCGCTGAGGTACCCCAAGGCAGCGTTGCCATCGGCATCTCCAAAATGGTAGCCCACCCCGCCCTCGATGCCATTGAGCAGGGAATCCAGGACTACCTCAACAGCACTGATATCAAGGCAACCTTTGACCTGCAGAACTGTAATGCAGAAATTGCGACTGCAATCGCTATCGCCCAGAAGTTCAAAAGCGACAAGAAAGACCTGGTCATCGGCATTGCCACCCCACCTGCCCAAGCACTTGCCCAGGTAATTACCGATATCCCGGTGGTCTTCGGTGCCATAACAGACCCCCTGGCAGCTGGCTTGGTCGCGAACTACGACAGGACAGAAGCGACCAATATCGCAGGCATCTCAGACCTCAACCCTGTAGAGTTGCAGTTGGATACCTTCTTCTCCATAACCAAGGCCAAAAGGCTGGGCATGATCTACACCAGCAGCGAAGCCAATGGTGTTGCGATGATGGAGCTGGCCAGAGACATCTGTAAAGAGCGTGGCATTGAGTTTGTAGCGGCAGCGGTGAGCAACTCCAGTGAAGTGAAGATGGCAGCCCAGTCCATCGTCAATCGCATCGACGCCATGTACATCGCCATCGACAACACAGTGGTCAGCGCCATAGCCGGTGTCAGTGATGTCTGCAACAAGGCTGGCATCCCCCTCTTCAACACCGATACCACCAGCAGTGAGAATATCGACTTTCTAATGAGCTGGGGTTTCAACTACTATACCGTAGGTGTTGAGACTGGAAAGGTGGTGGAAAGGATTCTCAAAGGGGAAAACCCCAAGGACATCGGTGCTGTCTTCTTTGATGACCCTACCCAGTTCGAGCTCTGGTTCAACCTTGATGTGGCAAAGAAGCTAGGCATCACCATCGATGAGCGACTGTTAAGCTCAGCAGCAGTGATTATCAAGGATGGCAAGAAGATGCTTCACCCCTGATACATGCACCAGTAGGTGACACGACGTATCACTACACCGTACATCCCTTGGGATGCAGAGAGCCTGGAATCACATCCAGGCTCTCTAGCTGCCTCCATGAAAGACAACCTTGTAAGGCAGGGCGTGTTCCCCAACCTTGTAAGAAGACCTCCTATCCCGTATTCTTAGTGTACCTTATAGGAGGCTCACATGGACCACCCAAAATATACTGAGAAAATCTTGATAATCGTTGCCCTAGTGTTCGCACTAACCCTCTTAATGACCGCTTGCCTACCAGGGACACTTCTTGCTACCGAGGACAAGCCAGCTGGTTTCTTCATGGGTATCTGGCATGGGTGGATAGCCCCCATATCGCTCATTGTTGGGATATTCGATCCATCTGTCCGTATTTACGAGCAGAACAACTCCGGTTGGCTCTATGACTTTGGCTTTTACATTGCCATCATAAGCGGCTTTGGCGGTCTTTCGCTGGCAAGAAGGAAAGGAAGAAGAAGGAACTGACAACCATACGACCGTATGGTATCGCTCATACATGTATGAAGAGGAGCTCTGTAGCCAGGCTCGCAACTTTCCTAATTCTATCCCCCTTTTCCCCACTCACCCTACCAGATTGTTACCGGTTCGCTAGCAATTACCCAGATTTATCAAATCATATGCATATCCTATGAATTAATATTCAATAATATGCATATTACGATTTACAAAAGACAAAAATAAGGCTATAGTTTCGCAAACGCACTTCCCATTATCTGGAGGATACTTACATGAAATTTACACTTCGCACTACAGTTCTGTTGTTCGTTATGATCCTTACTACAGTCTCTTTTGCCTTCGCAGCAGGTGCCGCTGAAACACCGGCTGCCCCAGGGCCAAAGACATACAAGATTGGGATATCGAAGATCATTTCCCACCCCGCCTTGGATGCGGCCGAAAAAGGTATCATGGATTACCTTGCGACCACTGACCTGAAGGTTACCTTTGACCTGCAGAATGCCAATGGTGACATCTCAACCTCATCCTCCATCGCCCAAAAGTTCAAGAGCGACAAGGTCGATGTTGTAATCGGTATTGCCACCCCTACAGCACAGGCCCTTGCCCAGGTGTTCTCAGCCTCCTCAACCCCAGTGGTGTTCAGTGCTGTAACGGATTCCACTGAAGCTGGACTTGTAGCTGCCAACATTGCAGGTGTCTCGGACAAGAACCCTGTCGAGGAACAGATCAAGCTTCTGGTAGACATTACCGGGGCCAAGACAATTGGTAACATCTACGCTTCTGGAGAGGCAAACGGCGTTGTCCTGATGGAAATGGCTAAGGCAGCCTGTGAAAAATTAGGCGTTGGCTTTGTTTCTGCTGCTATCAGCAACTCCAGCGAAGTCAAGATGGCCACCCAGTCCATCATTGACCGTGTGGACGCCATTTACATTGCAACTGACAACGCTGTCATTAGCGCCCTCGCCTCTGTTGATGATGTCACCACCAAAGCCGGCAAGCCTCTGATGAGCGCTGACCCCTCCGGAATTGAAGGCCTGAATATCATGATGGCATGGGGTTTCGACTACTACAGCATCGGCCTGGAAACAGGTAGAGTTGTGGAAAGGGTGCTCAAGGGCGAGAAGGCAGGAACCATCGGAACGGTCTACATCACCGATCCAAGCAAATTTGAGCTATGGTTTAACCTTGATACTGCAAAGAAGCTTGGTTATACTGTTCCCCAGTCACTGCAAGACAGTGCAGCTGTGCTCATCAAGGACGGAAAGACCATCAGACAGAAATAGTCTGGGTCTACACAGAACCGCCACTCTTGTTTGAGAGCGGCGGTTTTTTCTTGTTAAGGGGTTTCACATGTTAGAAGGAATTTTCGTAGATGGCCTTGTTTTTTCACTTATGGTCATAGGCATCCTCATTTCCTATAGGATATTGGATTTTGCAGACCTGACGTGCGACGGCTCTGTAGCAACCGGGGCGGCTGTGGCAACCATGGCTATCGTAAACGGCCTGCCAATCTCCCTTGCCCTCCTTCTCTCCTTTATCTCAGGAGTACTGGCAGGTATGGTGACAGCAGCCATCCACAACAAACTGAAAATTCCTGGCCTTCTGGCAGGTATTCTCACTATGACGATGCTCTATTCAATCAACCTTCGGATTCTTGGGAACAAGGCGAACGTCCCTCTGCTGCGTGTTGAAACACTTTATTCCAAGCTTCCCAAGTTCTTTACAGCATTATCCCCAGAATGGGCATCACTTGTGGGAACCCTCTTGGTCGTCCTGTTTGTTAAGGTCCTTATCGACATCTTCTTCCGCACCGACCTTGGTGTCGCCATGGGAGCTATGGGTGGAAACGAGCAGATGGTCATAAGTCAAGGTATCAATCCAGAGGTGCTCAAACTTATGGGAATCGGGCTCTCCAATGGCCTTATCGCTCTCTCAGGGGGCATGCTGGCCCAGTACCAGGGCTTTGCCGATGCCAACCTTGGCCAGGGCATGGTTGTCCAAGGCCTGGCTGCAATCATGCTCGGGGAGTTCCTCTTCTCAACCAACAGGATATCCCTACTTACTTTACGGGCAATCTTAGGTGCCATCATGTACAAGGCCCTCATGTTCTTTGGCCGAAAGTACGGCTATCTGATCCATATCACCCCTAATGACTTCAAGTTGCTTACCGGTATCCTGGTAATAGCCTCGCTCTTCATCGCCCAGACTAGAAGCGTCGCTTCCTCAAAGGGTGCAAAGAAAAAAGCCATTGCACGATCGCTTGCCAGACACGAAGCTACCCTGAAGGAGGAAAACTGATGTTAGACATAACAAATATGACCAAGGTCTTCTACCCAGGGACTGTCAATGAAAAAATGGCCCTTGATGATGTGAGCCTGCATGTGAACAAGGAGGATGTCATATGTTTGGTCGGATCCAACGGGTCTGGGAAATCCACCCTCTTCAACCTCATCAGCGGGACCTTCCCCCTTACCAGTGGCAAGATCATCTTCGATGGCACCGATGTGACAACCAGCGCTGAGTACAAGCGGGCGATGACCATCGGAAGGATCTTCCAGGACCCTACCAAGGGCACCGCTGCAAACATGTCTATCGAGGACAATATGATCACAGCAGCGACAAAGGGGATGAAAGGCCTTCGTATCAGTCTCAACAACGAGAAGCGTGAGCAGTTCCGACACCTGTTGGAACCCATTGGATTGCAGGACAGGCTGAAGGACAATGTAGGGCTTCTCTCTGGAGGCCAGAGACAGGCACTCACCCTTCTGATGACCGTAATGAGCAAACCCAAGATGATCCTTCTCGATGAACACACAGCAGCTTTGGATCCTCGTAATGCCCAGATAGTCATTGCCCTCACTGAACGCTACATCAGGGAGTACAAGCTGACAGCCCTGATGGTGACGCACAACATGCAGTTTGCCATAGACTTCGGTAACCGCCTCATCATGATGGATGAGGGCACCATTATCCTGGATGTAGCAGGAAAAGAGAAATCCAAGCTTACAGTGGAAAAGCTGGTCAAGCTCTTTAAGGACCTCAGAAACAAGACCTTCGACAATGATGAAGGCCTGCTTACAAAAAGCTAGAAATGGTAGTTGTGGACAAGGGAGAAGAGCAACCTCTCATCTCCCTTGTCTTTATGGTATTTCGCCCCTATGATAGGGCCGAGGTTCTGGTAAGTGAAAAAAATGGCTATCAAATCGTCGGGGACCCTGATGTTCTCCCGTCAGTTCCTCTTTAGGCTTATAGTCCCTCTGATAGCAGAGCAGTTCCTTGCCGTCACCATCGGTCTGGCCGATACCATGATGGTGGCCACAGTCGGGGAAGCCGCAGTGAGTGCCGTCAGCATTGTTGACGGCATATCCTCTCTCATCATCCAACTCTTTGCCGCCTTTGCCACAGGGGGAGCTGTCGTAACCAGCCAATACCTGGGAAGAAGAGACAATGCATCTGCCAATGATGCGGCAAAACAGCTGTTCCTTCTCTCCATGATAGTCTCCATCCTGCTTCTCATGATCTGCCTGCCTGTACGCAAAGGCATCATAATCCTCATCTTCGGGTCCTTGGAAGCGGATGTCCTTGCCAACAGCACCACATACTTCCTCTACATCCTCCTATCCCTTCCATTCCTGGCCTCCTACAATGCCTGTGCCGCTCTGTTCCGTTCCATGGGAAACAGCAAAGTTTCTCTTGCTGTAAGTACCCTGATGAACATCACCAACATCGTTGGCAATGCCTACTTCATCTTTGGCCTTCACTTAGGGGTCACAGGAGCTGGCCTTGCCACCATGCTCAGCCGGATGGTCGCTGCCACCGTCATGGTCATCCTGATTAGCAACAGAAAGAACATCATCTTTATCCATAGGATTTGGAAGTTCGAATGGCACTGGAACAAAATAAAGAAAATCCTTAAAATCGGCATCCCCACAGGCGTAGAAGGAAGCATGTTCAATATCGGACGTCTTTTGGTACAGGGCTTCGTTGCCTCCTTCGGAACAGCTGCCCTTGCAGCAAATGCCATTGCAGGATCAGTGACATCCATGGCCAATATCCCGGGGGGAGCCATCAACATGGCATCCATAACCATAATAGGGCAGAGCCTGGGGGCAAGGAAGCCTGAACAAGCCCTCCACTATGGCAAGTGGCTGCTCTTGCTGACCTATATCTCGATGGGCATGATGGCCATCCCCATCTTCTTTTTCGCACCTCAGATAGTCCATGTTTTCAATCTTTCTGCTGAGGCTTCTGTTCTTGCATCCAACATAATTCGCACTGCCATGGTTGCAACTTCCCTCATCTGGCCCATAGCCTTTACCGTCCCCAACTTCCTCAGGGCTGCAGGGGATGTGAAGTACACGATGCTTGTCTCGATGTTCACCATGTGGGTCTTCCGTATTGGTTGCAGTTATGTGCTCGCATTCCACTTTGGCTTGGGAGTCTATGGCGTTTGGTTCGGCATGTATATTGATTGGATCGTCCGGGGGATACTGTTCGCCACCCGTTTTGCTCGGGGAAAATGGAAAACAAAAAAGGTGATCTGAATAAACAGAACACCTTTTTTGCTTTGAGAAATGAAAGGTATCAATACCCCAGGGCAAGCCCTGGAGAGAGGAGGCGTTGCCTCCTT
>DMAO01000079.1:0-336 GCA_003446545.1 Sphaerochaeta sp. | reverse complement strand
GCTACTCTCGCTTCGTTGGGGAATCGAGTAGGTTATTCTTCTTCTTTCTCGTCGTCGTCGTCTTCTTCTTCTTGAGACTCTTCTTTTTCAGTATCTGCATCAACCACTAAGCGACTCTGCCAGAGCTTCTCCAGGGAGTAGAAATCCCTCAACTCCTCGCTCATCAGGTGGATGACAATATCTCCACAATCAATCAGCTCCCATCCATCACCCTGGGGTGACTTGTGGCGGTTGGCTACCGTCAACCCAAGATCATTAATCTCGCCCCATAATTCATGGGCGACACCCTTGAGGTGACCTACGCTGTTTACCGTTGCTATGATGAAGCAATCTGCC
>DMAO01000144.1 GCA_003446545.1 Sphaerochaeta sp. | reverse complement strand
TGATATATTGGAAAAGCTTGAACAGAAAGGTGAAAATGTGTTCTTTGATTTCTGCAAGACAGCGGAGGAAGGTCTTCTTATGACAACCTCTTCACTTATCGAGCAGGCAAGACAGGCTCAGCTTTCTGATAACAAGGATAAGATGTTTACTATTCCAGGCTTTGATTTGACTGTTGTCTTGATAACAGGCCGAAGCGATATGCTACGGTCCTGGGATAGGAAAAATAATATTGCGGCCATCATGTATAGCCAAGGAAAAACCCGATGGGAAGTGCTCTACTTGAGTTATACCCCTTCTGGTATGCTTATCCATGCAGAAGAGCAATCTATCTGCTATGAGGATTTCTCCCATACTGATTGGAAATTTGTGGTGAATTTGGGAGAACGGATACTGGATCGAAAAAAGGGGCGAGTATGACTGAAAAGGATATTGTCGAGCATTTGCAGGTTGCCATCACTGCGGCTAACAGGGCAGGAGCTTTTGTACTGAAGGCGGAGAAACAGGGCAACCACGCTATTCGGCAGAAGCAGGCCAATGATTTTGTAACTGAAACTGATAGGCTTTCTGAAGACCTGATCATCTCCATCATCATGGAACACTTCCCTTCCGACGCCATATTTGGTGAAGAGACAGGATCTAGTGGGACTCTTGAAAACGGGCGTTGGATTATTGACCCCATTGACGGGACGACTAACTTTTTTCGTTCCCTTCCGGACTACTCCATAAGCATTGCGTGGGAAAAGGACCCTTTCAAACCTTTGGTTGGTGTCGTGTTCAATCCACGCCAGAACGAGCTTTTTTGGGCTAGCAAGGGCGGTGGGGCATTCCTGAATGGCAAACCTATCCAGGTCTCTCGGCTGAAAGAGCCTTCCCATGCCCTTATTGTCTGTGTCCCCCCTCATCGACACCATACGTTAGCCGTACCGTATTTTGAGAACATGTATCGTATTTTTCTGGAAGCCAGTGACCTTCGGTCCTATGGTTCCTGTGCCCTTGAACTGAGTTACATAGCAGCTGGTAGAATCGATGGATATTATGAGCTTTGCTTGGGCTATTACGATATGGCTGCTGGTATCTGTATACTTGAGGAGGCTGGAGGTTCATTCTCCCCCGCTGACCCCCTTGTACCATTTTCTGATAGCCGGTGCGACCTTGTTGCATCAAATGGCTTGATACAAGACTGGTTATTTCATATGGTGCAAGAATGAAATTCAAATTAGCAATCTTTGATCTCGATGGTACCCTTATGGATACCTCCTCTGGAATATTTGCCACCGCGAACAAGGCTGTGGAGTTGGTAGGACGAAAGCCTGAGCATGACATTTCTCAACTGCGCAAATTCATAGGACCTCCTATCATCGAATGCTTCATCAATACTTACAACCTTGAAGAAGAGCTCATTGCAGACGCAATAGAACACTATCGGAAGGAGTATGATATTCGTGGGCAGTTTGGGGCGAAGGAGTACCCTTGCATGAAGAGTACCCTGGGTAAGCTCAAGGAGAAGGGCTATCAGCTTGCTGTTGGTACCCTCAAGCCTGAGAGTCTTGCTCTTTCTATGATGGACCATTTTGGCTTTGCTCCCTATTTCTCTTCCATTAGGGGTAGTGACCTGAATTCAAAACTCAGCAAGGCTGACATCGTAAACAAAGTACTTGCTGACCTTGGTGTTGATGCAACAGACGCGGTACTCATCGGTGACACTGTGCACGATGAAGAGGGGGCCAGAGTGGCAAATGTCTCCTTCATAGCAGTTGACTATGGCTTCGGTTTCCCAAGAGGACAACAGAAGACAAACTCAATGATAGGCGTTGTCTCCAGCCCTGAAGAGTTGCTTTCCCTGCTATAAGTGAACTATCAATGTACACGCCTCCACGTTATGTGGAGATTTTGTATTGTGGATCCTATTTGCTGTATTTTGCTTTAGGCCATTGGTGCTGTTTCTTGAAGTATTGGCTTCCTCTGCTCCCCTAGATATTCCAGACAATGATAACACTTTCCAGTATAAAAAAGGGATACGTATTGATGAAAGAGGATGAATATACCATCAAAGAGACCTCCCCGCTGGAAAACCTTACGAAGAACAAGATCCAACGATAGTATGAACAGCCTAAGAAGAGAACCAAGAAAGTTTTTCACTAGCATGACCTGATATTGTCTTGGTTTTCCATTCTCCCCTATTTCCCCTCCAGAGGCTTTAAAGAGTTTGAACTGCTTGCAAGAGAGTGGTTCAGAGAGTATTGTTAGCTCATAGGAGAAAAAGCACATGAGCACCCAGATAGAGAAGAAACTCGTCAACACAGATAAGGCTCCTGCAGCTATTGGGCCTTACAGCCAAGCAATAATAGCAGCACCGTTTGTATTTACCTCAGGCCAGTTGCCTGTCGATCCAAAGACCAATGAATTGGTTGGTGGCGATGCAGCAAACCAGGCCAAGCAAGTGTTTGATAACATGAAGGCGGTCCTTGCAGAAGCAGGCACTGACCTTTCAAAAGTCGTAAAGGCCACCGTATTCCTCAAGAATATGGATGACTTTGCAGCAGTAAATACTGTATATGCTTCCTATTTTGAGCACGGTATCCTTCCTGCACGATCAGCTGTCCAGGTTGCCAAGCTCCCTAAGGATGTAGCGGTCGAAATTGAGATGATTGCTCTGATCTAACACAAATTCCAGGAGGGAAGGGAATGAAACGTACACCGTTGTATGATGTGTATAGTCAGTACGAAGGGGTAAAGCTCGTCGATTTTGGTGGCTGGGAACTTCCGGTTAACTATGCCAGGGGGATCAATTCCGAACACGAGGCAGTACGGACCAAGGTAGGCCTGTTCGATGTCTCCCACATGGGTGAGTGCCTGGTAACCGGAGAAAATGCAACCGAATTTCTTGACTACCTTTGCACCAATGCCATCGGCAGTATGACAAAAGGTAAGGTCATGTATACCATGATGTGTTATCCCAACGGTACGGTTGTAGATGACCTGCTCATCTACTGCCGTGACCGAACCTCCTACTTGGTCGTCATGAACGCTTCCAACATTGAGAAGGACCTCGCCTGGATCCTAGAAGGGGTCCCCTACCCAGGAGAAGAGAGACCCACTGTCGTAGATCTCTCTGACAGGACAGCATTGCTTGCCCTGCAAGGCCCCCTTGCTGTTGATGTCCTCAAGAAGCTTGTCCCTGAGTGTGAGGATATCCTTTCCTTTACCTATCGGTCGCCCTGTGCAGTAGGGGAGGTCATGAGCCTTATCAGCCGTACAGGCTATACAGGTGAAGATGGCTTTGAGCTGTACTGTGCTGCTGAGGATGCTATTCTGCTTTGGAATACTCTCTTGGAAGCAGGAGAGGAACAAGGGATCGAGTGTTGTGGCCTTGGCTGTAGGGATACGCTTCGCCTTGAGGCGAAACTGCCCCTCTACGGGCATGAGATAAGCGACAGTATCACCCCACTGGAAGCAAACCTCGGCTACTTCGTTCGTCTTGAAAAAGAAGATTTTTGCGGAAAGGACGCCCTTGTCACGCAGAAGGAAGAGGGCATTCCCAGAACCCTTCGGGGTGTGGAGATGGTCGACAAGGCTGTCCCTCGCGCTGGGTGTGAGGTTTTTCTTGATGATGAGAGTATTGGTTTTGTAACCAGCGGAACCAAAAGCCCCACCTTGCAGATTTTCTGTGCCTATGTCCTTATCAAGCGAGAGGTTAAACTCAAGTTTGGTGATGAACTGACCATTGAAATCCATGGAAAAAGGAAACGGGCAAAACTGGTGAAAACCCCTTTCTTCAAACATGGTAAGAAGTACGACGAATAGGATGATACGAGTACAAAGCTACGCACCTGAAGGCTTCATTGCCTTGGACAACTCTGCTCTTATCTACCCTCCTACGGAGGCAAGATATAATGCGAACACCTATCGGGTCTCCATGGATCTGAAGCAGGAGATCCAACCCCAAATCTTGGAGCTTGCCCTGCATAAAACCCTAGAGCGCTGTTCTTATGCAAGGGTGAGCCTCCACAAGGGTTTCTTCTGGTACTATCTCTCTCCAAATTACAAGAGCCCCGTCCTGCATGAGGAAGGTTCCTATCCAAGTGCACGGATCTCCTTCAAAAACAACAACGGCTACCTCTTCAAAGTGCTTTATAGCAACCATAGGATAGCCTTAGAGTGTTTTCATGCCCTTACTGACGGATCAGGGGCCTTGGTCTACCTGAAGATGATAGTCAGTGAGTACTGTCGTCTCTCTGATATCGCTGATGTGACCTTTGAAGGTTCATTGGACTTTGCTGCAAGTCCAACCATTCAGGAGTTCAGTGACCCTTTCCAGCACTTCTATGACAAGAATATTCCTGGTTCCCCCACAACAGGGGTGGCCTATCACCGAAAGGGAACTGGCTCGTATGATGACAGGGTGAAGGTCATCAGTGCTATCGTCGATGCGAATGTTTTACGCTCTCGCTGTAGAAAACGAGGCTATACGATAACGGTGTATCTCTCCTCAATCCTCGTAATGGCCTTTCAGGAGTTTCAGAAGCAGGAAGTGCCCCAACAAAAGAAACGCAAACCCATCAACCTCTCTGTTCCTATGAATCTGAGAAATATCTTCCATTTCGACACCATGAGAAACTTTACCCTTTTTGCCGTTCCGGGTATTGAACCAGCACTTGGGGAGTACACCTTTGAAGAGATTCTTAAGAAGATTCAGCTGGATATGGGGCTTTCGCAGGATCCCAAAAGGATCCGTAGTCAGATAAAACGCAATGTGGGAGGAGAACGCCATATCCTGATGCGTTTTGCCCCCACAGCCATCAAGAACCCCCTCTTCAAATTGCTTTCAAACTCACTTGGCGATGACTTGTATTCAGCTGTCATCTCCAATCTAGGGTATGTGAAAGTTCCAGAGAAGCTTGAAAGCTCCATCTCTCGCATGGATTTTTATCTCTGCCCTGGTCAGATGAACAAGGTGGCTCTTGCCGTCATCGGCTTTAAGGATAAGGTGGTCATCAACTTTAGCAGTTTCTACAATACGGATACCTCCTTGGAGCGCTTTTTCTGTCGTTTTCTTGTAGAAGACGGAATCCCTGTTGAGGTTTCGAGCAACCGAACACAAGAATATAAGGAGTAGGTATGGCCTATTGTGTAAAGTGTGGGGTTAAGCTGGAAGAAGGGGCACGAGAATGCCCGCTGTGCAAGACCCCTGTAATACTCCCTTTGGGTCTTGAGAGGGGACGTTCAGAACCTCTGTTTCCCCAACCGTTGCCTCCAAAGGGTATTGATGGCATAACCAAGGCAAGCAAGGATATTATCGAACTCATCCTTGCACTGTTGGTGGTGAGTGAGATTACAATCGCTCTTACCATGTGGTTTTCGGGGAATATCGAACATAGTTTTGTTCCCCTGTTCAGCACTGCTATGGGAGCCCTTGTCATAGCACTGGCAATGGTGGCTAAGCATACCTATGTTGCCCAGGCAACCACACATATCGTGCTGGTGTCACTCTATCTTCTGGGCATTGATGCAACTAGCAATCAGCTCTGTTGGTCGCTCATCGCAGTAGGGGCCTTGGCTCTTTTCTGGGTTTTTACCGTCTTTACCACTACAAAAACGGCCAAGGCACATCATGGGTGGACAGCTCTTCTGCTAATGGCCTCACTGCTTGGGTATGTTGCTATGATCAACAGCATTGTTGTCGGGCGCCTGACATGGTTTGTCCCTGTTGTCTTACCCACTGCCTGTGTGCTTTTCTTGGGAGAAGGCCTCTTCTACTTCCGGTTCCTGACGCGCAAAAAAAACCGGCTCCAGTTAGCTGACCTTGTTATCTTTGAGCTGATAGTATGGCTCTTGACCCTTACCGTTCTGGATATCTTTATGACGCACTACAGGCAAGGGATATGGAATTTGAATTGGTCTCTAAGCCTGCTCTCTGCTGCAATAGTGCTGATCATCTTGCTTGTTGGGGTCTCTGTAAGCCGTAGGCTGAGACGGTACTTTACCAGTCAGAATAGACACTACTGACATACTCCCACGGCTAAAGTCGTGGGATTCTTCCGATCAACAATCACTGCATGGACAAGTCCACGTCTTACACGATCTACCGAAGGAGGCAATGCCCTGCCTCCTGAAGGACTTATCCTGCAAGCAGTCTCAGCCCTTCCTTCAATATGTTGCGACTTGCATTCAAGTCCCGGTCAAGGACCTCCCCACAGATACGACATGTCCACACCCGATCCCTTAGTTCCAGATTCCGGTTGATTGCTCCACAAGAGCTACAGAGTTTGCTGGAAGGGAAGAAGCGACCAACGTACACAATCTTTGTGTTATGCTTCCTTGCCTGGACTTCCAGGATGCCCAGGAACTCAGCAAATCCAAGATCAGAGATCTTTCTCCCCCAGATCCTCTGCATTCCGTTGAGATTCAAATCTTCTAAAACAATGGTCTCGTACTTTTCACAAAGGTCTTTCGAAGTCTTCCAGAACCAATCTCTTCTCTGGTTGGAAATCCTTTCATGCACACGCAGAAGGTGCAGCTTTGCCTTGTTCCTATTGGCAGACCCTTTCTTCTTAGTGGAATGATTCCTACCAGCCTTCTTAAGATCCATCATCGATTGCCTTAGAAATAAGGGAGAGTCAATTTTCTCACCGGTCGAAAGATTCAAGAAAGTCTTCATACCAAAATCAATGCCTATGGCTGTACGACTCATATTCTCAGTTTTACCTGTAGCAACATGATCTGTAACAACTGCAATGAAGAACTCTCCTAGTGGTGTTCGCTTCAATGTCATTGTCTTGATTGTGCCTTCCATCTCTCTGGACTTGTGATAGCGATATTTTATTCCCTGTATTTTTACGACATTGCCTTCAAGGAACTTGTACCCTGTTTGTGTGTAGGTCACAGACTTATATTTTGTTAATGACCACTATCAATGCCA
>DMAO01000188.1 GCA_003446545.1 Sphaerochaeta sp. | reverse complement strand
CGAAGAGTGCAGAGGTAGAGGCAGGACAAACGCTTCTAACACATGATGACAGCTTTTTGATGGGTTTATGCTGTGCTATTGCCAAGAATCCTTTGCAATACACACCTTGTCATGTATACTTGGCCTATGCAAGAGATGCCCATCAACACAGTCACTTCCCCCAATCTAATCTTGGAGCTGATCTACCGCCTCAAGGTGAAGGATGTTATGACCACCGCCGTGGTAACGGCCACCAAGGAGACTTCCCTAAGGGAAATCCAGTACATGATGCGCGAAAAGCAGGTCACGGGCCTGCCCATCGTAATGGGAAAGAGATTGGTCGGCATTGTCAGTATGGACGACATCATCCAAGCCCTGGACAAGGGCTACATCAGCGAGAAGGCTCAGGACCATATGACGCGCGACCTCATTGTGCTTGAAGACGATATGCCTGTGTCCTTTGCCATCAACTACTTTGACAGGTTCTCCTACCACCGTTTCCCCGTACTGAACAAACACAAGGAGCTGGTGGGTATAATCACCAACCGGGACATCAACAGCACCCTGCTGGTAGAGATTAACCGGGAGATTGAGGAGTTGGAGATGCGCACCAGCACCTCAAGCTTGAGCGATGAGATGCATGGTGAGATACACACCTACTCGATCATGAAGAATGACTTCGAGAATGCAGGCTTTGCCAGCACAGAAATAAAAAAACGGCTGAAAAAAGCCGGAGTCCTTCCACACATCATCCGTAGGGCTGCAATAGCCAGCTATGAACTGGAGATGAACCTGGTTGTCCATTCTGACGGAGGGGAACTCATCGCAGAGTACACCCCTGACAGCTTGCAGATAACAGCAAGGGACAACGGACCGGGCATTTCCAATGTCGAGGAAGCGATGACTGCCGGCTGGTCCACCGCCAGCGAATGGATCAGGTCCTTGGGATTCGGTGCCGGTATGGGATTGCCCAACGTCAAGTCGGTTACCGATGAGTTTACGATAGAGAGCGATTTCAATGGCACGAGCGTTGTTTGCAGCATCAAGTTGCGAAGGGATGAGGAGAAATAGTATGCAAGTTAAGGATTTGGCCACCCTGGAGGGCTTTGTTGCCCAGACTATGGAGAATGGCGATGAGCGTATCAGTGATGCCTATACAGGAGACCTCCTAAGCGATGTCATGGGCAACGCCCCATCAGAGAGTGTGCTCATCACCATCCAGGCCCATAAGAATACTGTGGCTGTAGCCTCACTTGTCGGAATCCAGGCAATAGTCATCTGCAACAAACGCTCAACTCCATCTGATATGCTGCAGGCAGCCAAGGAAGAGAGCGTATCTGTATTCACCTTCGAAGGCACACAGTTTGAAGCCAGCTGCAAGGTCGCCTGTCTCTTGGGAAAGGTTGATGCTAGTAAAGGTTGACCTGCATAACCACTCCTGCCTCTCCCCCTGTGGAAGCGATGACCTCACCCCTGCTCTCCTCGCCGTTGAGGCGATGGAGCAGGGTATTGGGATACTAGCCCTCTCTGACCACAATAGTGGGCGCAACCTGCCAACCTTCAAGCAGGCATGTGAGCTCTGTTCGATCATGCCCCTGTTTGGCATTGAGGTAACCACTGTCGAAGAGGTGCACGTCCTTACCCTGTTTGAAAAGCTTGAGGACGCGATGCAATTCAGCTCCTTCATCGAATACCTGCTGCCCCCCATCAAGAACGACCCCCGCCTCTTTGGCAACCAGCTTGTAGTAAACTTGGAAGGTGAAGTCGTGGAAACGGTGGAGAAACTGCTCATGAGCACCAGCGGCATCAGTTTCAGTGATGTCATCGAAGAGGCACTCAGTCGCGATGCACTGGCCATCCCGGCCCATATCGACCGATATGCCAACAGCGCCCTTTCCAACCTGGGCTTTCTGCCCAACCTTCCCTACTCCGCCCTTGAAGCCATCAGGCTTCCTGTCGAGGCAGAAACCTACAACAAGACAATCCTCACCGCCAGCGATGCCCACAGACTTGAAGATGTGGGAAGACGTTCGTGTTATCTCGAAATGGAGGAGCTCTCCTTCGAGGCGCTCAAAGCGGCATTGGAGCGAGGGCTTGTAACATACAGGACCTAACGTAGTATCACAGATTTGGGATTGTCCAGTGACTATCCAATCTGAAATTGAGAACATTACTTGATAGTGCAAGGTATTGTTTTACTGTTTCTCTAAATTTTCCCAGTGAACTGACAAGTTGCATACAGGTATGAAAAAGAGGATTTTATTTCCCGAAGGGGATAGAAATATCGTGCGCACCTTAGCCTCGGTAAGGGCATCAATGGCACTGGTAGCATCGTCTAACAAAATGATAGGGCTGTCCATGGTTGAGAAACTCTTCGATCCATGGAATGGAGGCCCAGACAACCAGCAATTCGCTATCCTACTTCAATACCCCTAAACCCTTACCCGATCTGATAGATTTCCAGGATTCTCCTAGGGATACCACTTTATCCACCAAGGAAACAATCAGGCTTTCCGGATAGCGGGGGGGAATCAGTGTGAGTGGCCACATATGCCGTAGGATGATGTTGCTCTCGACAGATGTGAGGGCACCGTACACATGCACTGCATTCTCAAAAGCTTCTTGAGGGTGGTCAAATCCGTGCAATCCTCCAGATCGGGGTCTTTCACTTCTCCAGTCATAAAAAAAGAAATCATGCAACAACGCCCCTTGAATCAATTCAGGGAGCCGTTTTCGAAATCTCAGTAGCATTGCAACCCTATAGGAGTAATAGGCCACCGCAACACTATGGTCGGCAATGGAAGAATCATGATGGTTTAAGTGGCGTAGTCTTTCATACTCCTTGGACGTCACAATGAGATGGGCCATTGCTGCGAATCTGAGATTCTTTGCCAAAAGACGCTGCTCTTTGGAGACAGGAGAAAGAATTGTTCTAATAGGAATAGTTACCCCCTATAATTGATTCGAGTCGGGCTCGTATCGACTTCGGTATTGCATTGAGGGTCGGCTTCAATTCTCTGGCTAACTGAAAAAAGGCCTTGAGAGGCTTCAGGATACGCCTGATTTCGGGAGGAAGTTTCTTGGTTCTCCAATCCATTGAAGGGAAAAAGATCCTTCCCTATTTTGCCAATCGGTGAAGGTTCGCTGCAAAAGACGTATAGAAAACAAGCGTACGCTCTGAATCTATCGTATCATGAACGTAATACATAGGGAAGACTCCGGCACTATACTAGTAGGAAGTGTCTCAGTGGGAAGCGATATTGTCTTATGTAAGCGGAAGGGACTTTGTCCTAATGGCTGTCTCTGAAGAGACAATCATTGATATGTGATAGTGTTCGGAGAAAATGCATAGGGGGTTGGTTCCCTACGTTTAGCCGACCAGAGAGAAATGAAAGGTATCAATACCC
>DMAO01000248.1 GCA_003446545.1 Sphaerochaeta sp. | reverse complement strand
CGGATCTGGCAGGATACCGCGATGCATTCGCTTTCATCCTGTTGATCGGCATCCTGCTGGTCAAACCGACCGGTATCATGGGCGTCAAGACGGAGGACAAGGTCTGATGAACCGCACAGCCTATTTCGCAGGTATGGGGAGCATCATAGGGAGGTCCGTCCGGTCCTGGCTACGAGTCCCAAGCATCTTTTGGACAAGACTACTGGAATCTGGCACCTGACCAGAGTCTGCTATAGTGGGAATCTGAGCAATGGTTCCAAACAATTTACCTGCAGGCTCTCCTCGGGCTTCCATCACCAGGTGAGGGCCCACTTGGCTTGGAGTGGGTGGCCACTAGATGGGGATCCGTTCTATCATGGAAAGGAAAATCCTACCCTTGGTCTGCGTTGCGTAGCAGTGCAGCTTCTGCACCCGGTTACTCAAGAGCAACTGGAGATAAGGGTCGATCAATAAGATAAGGAGTCATATACTATGGCAGATCAGAGAGAACAGAAGCTGGCCAAGCTTCTGGTTGAGTATTCGGTTGCACTACAGAAGGGGGAGTCCTGCTTGATCAATGCAGTGGATATTCCCATTTCCATGACAGAAGCGCTCATTGCAGCCGTATATGAAGCAGGGGCCTTTCCTCTGGTGAATGTTTGGAACCAGAGGTTGGAACGGGCTATGGTGCAGAGTGCCAGCGAAGCTTCCTTGGAGAAGTGGGCAGATGTCGATACCTACCGCATGAAGCAGGTGGACGCTTTCATAGGCATACGCGGTATAGCGAACGTCAGGGAGCTCTCTTCCATACCAGAAAAATCCAACCTCTATGGGAAGCTGTACAACACTCCTGTGCATATGGAAACCCGTCTTCCCCATACGAGGTGGGTGGTCCTCCGCTATCCTACCGAGGTCATGGCAATGCAGGCTGATAAGGGAACCCTCGAGTTTGAGGATTTCTTCTACAAAGTCTGTACGGAGGTCGACTACCAGAAGATGGCTGATGCCATGGATGTGGCCAAGAAGTACCTCGATACCGTGGACAGTGTCCATATCAAGGCCCCTGGAACGGACCTGCGCTTCTCCATCAAAGGGATGGCTTTTATCCCCTGTGCAGGGAAGATGAACATTCCAGACGGGGAGATGTACTCCTGTCCCGTCAGGGACTCGGTCAACGGGACAATAACATACAACTGTGACAGTACCTTCCACGGTCATCAGTTTAAGGATATCCGCTTTGTTTTCAAGAATGGTAAGATAGTCGAGGCATACAGTGATGACAACGCCTTGATCAAGGAGATTCTTGATGTGGATGATGGTGCGCGTTACCTAGGGGAATTTGCCCTTGGATGCAACCCTGGTGTGCTCCATCCTATGGACAATACCCTCTTTGATGAGAAGATTGCAGGTTCCATCCACGTTACCCCAGGCAATGCCTATGAGGATTGCGACAATGGTAACCGCTCTTCGGTACACTGGGACCTGGTGCAGATACAGCGCCCCGAATATGGTGGGGGTGAGATCTACTTTGATGGGGTACTGGTCAGGAAAGACGGGATATTCGTCCACCCCGAGCTAAGAGGATTGAACTTCGAGTCTTGAGGCAAGATACACGTTCTTGTATTTTTTTTCTGAAGGTAGTTGACAAAATCTACTGAATATCTGTATAAATATGCAATATCAAAGGCGATGTGGAAGAAATTCCGCATCGCCTTTCTTATTTTCAGGCCTGTTAGGCCTGCCGTACAAAGGCGTGCGTTGGATTATATCCTGTGCACGCCTTCTTTATGTTCTCACGCGGGAGGGAGAGGTATGTATTCATCTGTAGACACAATGTGGGTATTGCTCGGAGCAGTTCTGGTCTTCTTTATGCAGGCTGGGTTCGCAATGGTAGAGACTGGCTTTACCCGAGCAAAAAATGCTGGCAACATCATCATGAAGAACCTCATGGATTTCAGTCTTGGCAGCATAGCCTTCTGGGTTCTAGGTTTTGGTCTCATGTTTGGCTTGGGTGCAAATGGGGAGAGCCGGTTCTTCATTGGAATACCTGATTTTTTTGTACAGCGCGATTATAGCTCTTCCTATCCTACCTTCGCCTTCCTTATCTTCCAGACTGTGTTTTGTGCAACGGCTGCAACAATTGTCAGTGGGGCAATGGCGGAGCGAACCAAGTTCCTTTCCTACTGCTTTTATTCGGTAATCATCAGTGCAGTTGTGTATCCGATCAGTGGCCACTGGATATGGGGTGGTGGATGGCTCAGCGAGCTTGGTTTCCATGATTTTGCAGGTTCTACAGCAGTCCACATGGTCGGTGGGGTTGCCGCCTTCATAGGTGCCAAGGTGCTGGGGCCACGGATCGGAAAGTATTCCGAGGACGGTAAGGCAAAGGCTATACCAGGCCATAGCCTTACGTTGGGTGCCTTGGGAGTGTTTATCCTGTGGTTCTGTTGGTTCGGTTTCAACGGTGGATCGACCGTGTCCATGACAGGTGATGATACCCTGCTTACTGCTTCAAGTATTTTTGTCACCACTAACTTGGCCGCTTCCTTTGCAGCAACTGCCACTATGATCATCACCTGGGTCCGGTATAAGAAGCCTGATATCTCCATGACCCTTAACGGAGCCCTGGCAGGTCTTGTTGGGATCACAGCCGGCTGTGATGTGGTATCGCCAGTCGGAGCAGCAGCTATCGGCATCATCAGCGGGATTGTAATCGTATTTTCTGTTGAATTCTTTGAGAAAGTCGCCAAGATTGATGATCCTGTGGGTGCAATCTCAGTGCATGGGGTCTGTGGTGCCGTAGGGACTATTTTGGTTGGACTGTTCGCACTCGATGGTGGGCTTTTCTATGGTGGAGGCTTTGGCCTGTTGGGCATACAGGCTATTGGGGTAGGCTCGGTCATGCTGTGGGTTTTGGTCACCATGAGCTTGGTATTCTTTCTCATTAAAAAGACTATTGGGCTGAGGGTCAGTGCAGCAGAGGAGATTGCCGGTCTCGATATTGAGGAACACGGACTGATCTCAAGTTATGCCGACTTCATGCCGTCCTTTGGTGGTGGTGTTATCCCTTCAGTGCTTGGGAAACCTGCACAAATCGATGAGGCGGTACCTGTACATGTGGTGCCTGTAGCTGCAGCATCCTCCCATACTGAGGCAAAGATGACCAAAGTGGTTATCGTCAGCCGCCAGAGCAAGTTCAATGACTTGAAGAAGGCGCTCAACGATATCGGGGTCATGGGCCTCACTGTCACGCAGGTGATGGGTTGTGGGATGCAGAAAGGCCGTAGTGAATACTATCGTGGTATTCCTTTGGAGATGAACCTGCTTCCGAAGATGCAGGTTGAGACAGTGATCAGCAAGGTGCCGGTTCGGACTGTTGTCGAGGTGGCCAAGAAAGCCTTGTATACCGGCCATATCGGAGACGGCAAGATCTTCGTCTATGATGTGGAGAATGTGATCAAGGTACGTACGGGCGAAGAAGGCTATGACGCGCTTCAGGATGAGGTGTTTGCAGAATGAGATTCCCTATTCGTGAATTTCTCAATCCTAGCTAAAAGGTCGAACTTTGAAGGCTGCGTAGAGATCTTTTCTGAAACAATATGGTAGGGAAAGCTACTAAAAGGGCGATGGGGAATATATTCCTCATCGCCTTTTTGCTGGAAGTTTCTCAAGATTAAAAAAAAATATGAGACACGCCCCAAAAGCCTGTTACCGCTCCATGTTGAAGGTTATGGTCCTGTTGTTCCAAATGATAACCCTGCTCTCCAGGTGGGCTTGCACTGCCCTTGAAAGGACTCTGCGCTCCACATCCTTGCCCACGTCCCTAAGGCCATCAGGGGAGAGTTCGTGATTTACCCGTACCACATCCTGTTCGATGATGGGGCCCTGGTCGAGGTCCTCACTGGCATAGTGGGCGGTTGCCCCTATCATCTTCACCCCACGCTCATATGCCCTGCGGTAGGGGTTCGCCCCCTGGAAAGCTGGCAGGAAACCGTGATGGATGTTGATGATCCTGCCTTGCCATGCATGGGTGAAATCGGAAGTGAGGATTTGCATATACCTAGCAAGTACAACCAGATCAACGTCAAATCGCTTTAGTAGCGTGAGGATCTTCTCCTCCTGGATATGTTTGGTCTCCTTTGTTATCGGAAGATAATAGAAGGGGATCCTAAATTGGTTGGCAACCACTTCGAGGTCGGGGTGGTTGCTGATGATCAAGGAGATCTCACACTTCAGCTCGCCCTCATCCTTTCTGGTTATCAGGTCATAGAGGCAGTGGCTGGTCTTGCTTACCATGATGGCTACCTTTGTCCGATAGTCGCTGTAATGACATTCCCAAGAGAGCTGGTGCTCTGATGCAAAGAGGGCAAACTCCTCTTCGAGTTCTTTTCTTGTGGTCTTCAGATCCTGCATATCGAGTTCGATACGCATGAAGTAACGCTTCTCGATGTTGTCAGTGTGTTGCTGACAATGCAGGATATTGTACCCTTTGGCGTAGAACCAGCTGGTCGTTGCCGCTAGGATTCCCTTGCGGTCTTCACATTGTATGAGGAATATGATCTTCTTCTTTTCTGCCATGATTGAGCCTTTTTTAGAATGGGGTTATTTCGGCACTTTCCTTCTCGTCTCCCAACACTATCTCAACTCGGCTTTTGGCCTCAGAAAGTGTTTTCTCCAACTTCTTGGACAAGAGCATTCCCTCCTCGAACAAGGCAAGGCTTTCTTCAAGGCTTGTATCCGAAGCGTTGAGCTTCTGGGCAATCTCCTCGATCCTGGATACATCTGTCTCAAAACTCATGCATTACTCCTCTATCAGGGCCTTTCGGCTTCCGTCGATGAATGTCAGTTTGATATGTTCCCCAACCTTGGCTTCCTCTCGATTGTGAAGGGCTTTTCCCTGTGAATCAAAGACGAGTGTGTAGCCTCGCGCCAGTATAGCAAGGGGAGAGAGGGCTTGCAACTCTCTGGTTGCCAGAAGAACCCTCTGAGAGCTCTTTTCAAGTTTTTCCTTATAGGCCTGGCTCATGGAGTGAGAGGCATTGGCCAAGAGGTATTCTCGCTTTTCCAAAAGGTGGGCCATGCTTCTTTGCATCGCTTCGGTGCTTGGGATTCGATGCTCAAGCAGTTGCAGGCGGTGCTGCATCCCCTTGTGTATCGCAAGGCTGAGACTCTCCACCTTCTGTCGCAGGTCAAGGATACCCTGGCTTACCAGCTCTGCTGCGGCCGAGGGGGTGGGGGCACGCAGGTCAGCGACAAAGTCGGAGAGGGCCCAGTCTATCTCATGGCCGACTGCGCTGATGACAGGTATCTCAGATTCGTATATCGCACGGATGACAACATCTTCACTGAAGGGCAGGAGATCTTCCAAGGATCCACCGCCACGTCCTACGATGAGTACATCACACAGTAGCAGGAGGTTTGCCTGCCTGATCCTGTTGGCGATAGTCTGAGCTGCTGTATTTCCCTGCACAGTGGCAGGAAGGATGAGAATGTCCAGCGAAGGGGCACGTCTTGAGAGGATCTGCAGGATGTCCTGCAAGGCAGCGCCTGTAGCGCTGGTGACCACCCCGACGCGTTTTGGTTTGATAGGGATGCTTTTTTTGCGCTCAGGGGCAAAATATCCCATCTCATCATACTCGCGCTTGCGCTTCTCCAGCAGGGCAAGTATGTCCCCCGTCCCGCTCTTTTCCATGGTGTCGCATTTCAGTTGGTAGGTGCCCCGTGCGGCATAGACGTCCAGCGATCCTGTAACCACCACCTTGTCGCCTTCTTGGGGTTTGAAGGTTACCCTCCAGGCGCTGCTTTTGAACATGATGGCCGAGAGGGAGGAGGTGCTGTCCTTGAGGGTGAAGAACCAGTGTCCGCTGGAGGCGGGGCGGAAGTTCGAAATTTCACCACTGACACGCAAACCATAAAAACCCTCTTCGAGTGTTCTCTTGATGAGGGTGGTAAGCTCTGTTACCGTGAGTTCTGTCCCAGATAGGAGAGAGTCATTCTGCATCGCTTTGCCCGCCCTTTGTCTTATGCCTCTTTAGGCTGCGAAGTTGGCTGAAGATGCCGGTGACTGAAAGGATTGCGACCCAGACGAGGAAGATCCAGATATCCAGATACCAGAACCGTGCAAGCAGATAGCTTATGAGCAGTGCTCCTCCTATGGCGTTTTCGAAGGCCATGTAGGAAGAGAAGTCACGCATGCAGAAAATGAGGATGGGAATCAGGAGCACTGCTGTAATCACCAGGCTCAGCGTAAGGGGTAAAAACCCCAGTAGGACCAAAAGGATGAAGAGGGCCATACTTAGGGCGGTGAAAAAGGAGACTATTTTCTCGGCAAACACCCCTGATTTCCTGGAAAGGGCAAACAGTAACAGCCCACCGATTGCAATGCTGGACATAGCTATGATGCTGAAGAGGTAGTGCTCCCCACTGATGAGCAGGTCCAGAAGTGACTGGATGGCGTTCTGTGTTTGCAAGGCCACGATGAGGGCCTCTTTGTGCATGAGCAAAAAAACCAGGGCAAGGCTGACCATGGCTCCCGATAGGACACTGCGTAGGGGGACAAGGTATTTTTTTGCTTTATTGCCGTAGAAGCAGAGGAAAAATCCTGCAAGCAGCCCCGCTATCATAATTGGGGCTCCCAGTGTGGGTAGGTCTGTGTGCATGAGCCGATTCCTTATTGGAGAGAAAAAAAAGAGACAGCTAACGTTGCTGCCTCTTAACCAAGAATGGTTCTCTTACTCCTGGATGATAGCTGCGGTTGGGCAGACATCTGCACAGACACCGCAATCGATGCAAAGATCCGCATCAATTACATAGATGTCACCTTCGGAGATAGCGTCAGTCGGACACTCTGGTAAACAAGTTCCGCATGCAGTACATGCGTCAGTGATTTTGTAAGCCATACTCTTGACTCCTTACAACATTTTAGTTGTTTCTG
>DMAO01000325.1 GCA_003446545.1 Sphaerochaeta sp. | reverse complement strand
GAGGCAACGCCTCCTCTTTCCAGGGCTTGCCCTGGGGTATTGATACCTTTCATTGAAGAAAACTTTACAAAAGTAGGGTTATGCCCGATGATAGAGGGATAAGGGGGCTAGTATGCTCATACAGGCAACGTATACCAAGATTGTTGCGACTATCGGACCGGCATCAGAATCAATGGAAGTCATCACGTCCATCATCAAGGGTGGGGCGCGGGTGCTCAGGTTGAACTTTAGCCATGGTGATGTTGCCGAACAGCAAGTTCGTTATGACAGGGCCCGCTCTGTTTCTGAAAAACTGGGAATTCCCATTGCCATCTTTATGGACCTCCAGGGGCCGAAGATTAGGGTAGGGAAACTTGCAGAACCTTCTCTCTCATTTGAAAAGGGGGAGAGCCTGATCATATCAACCAAACCCTGCCTTGGGACCAAAGAGCGGATCAGCATCGACTACCCCTATCTGCATCAGGAGATCCTTGTAGGGAGTCAGATTCTCATCAATGATGGGCTGGTTTCCCTAGTCGTTGAAAAGATTGAGGATACCGACATCCACTGCACCTTTGTCGAGGACGGGGTCATACTTCCCAGAAAGGGGGTAAATCTCCCCAAAGTGCCTTTGATGCATCTCAATTCCTTTACCGAGAAGGATGAGAAGGATCTGTCCTTTGCTTTTGAGAATAACTTGGATTATGTGGCTCTCTCTTTTGTGCGCAGTGCAGAAGATATCAAAGCCCTGAAGACCTTGATGCAAAAGAAGTTCGGCCGCACCATACCCATCATAGCCAAGATTGAGAAGCCTGAGGCTGTCACCGCCTTAGAGCCCATCATCGAGCAGTCTAGCGTTATCATGATAGCCCGGGGAGACCTTGGAGTGGAGGTTCCTGCAGAAGAGGTCCCTCTCATCCAGAAATCCATTATCCGTACCTGTATAGCATACGGGGTACCTGTCATTACTGCTACGCAGATGCTCGAGTCGATGATGCATAACGCACGTCCCACACGAGCAGAGACTAACGACGTGGCGAATGCTGTTCTTGATGGCACCAGTGCAGTCATGCTTTCAGGGGAGACGGCAGCAGGGGAATATCCCTTGCAGGCTGTGCTTACGATGAGTAGAATTGTTCACCTTACTGAACGCAGCAATGATTTTCAGCGATTGGTCTTCAACCAACTCCATTTAAGAGATAGTTCGATACCAAGGAAGAAACAGACGCGGACAGAGGCTGTAGGGTTTGCAACAAGGGAGTTGGCACTTTCGGTGCAGGCATCCTTTATCGCCTGTTTTACACAGTCAGGAAGTACTGCGCGCCTCATATCAAAGTTCCGTCCCAGTGTCCCTATCCTCGCTTTCAGCCCTGATAAAACGGTGGTGCAGAGACTTGCCCTATCCTGGGGGGTAACCCCGATTCTTATTGATGAGCAGAAGAGTGTGGACTCCCTGCTTGCCTACGCTCCGTATTATCTGGAGGAGAATGGATATGTCAAGAAAGGTGATTCTGTGGTGATTACTGCAGGGGTTCCTGTTGGCAGTGCTGGAAAGACCAATATGATCAAGGTTTTTGAGTTCGAGTAACGCATGGTCATATAGTTTGAGAGAACATAGGAACGGCCTCCACATGTGTGGTGGCCGTCTCATCTGATGACAAATGGGAAAGAGAATTCATAATCAGTCTGGCCTGAAGGCTAGGGTAAAGCCTAGGCTCAAAGCCCTTCCCTTATGATCGAATAGGTCAAGGGCTCTCATGTCAGCTGTAAGATAGACTGAATCGAGGACTTTGAGGGGAGCCATGCGCAAACCAACATTAACAAGGCCTCTGTTTTCAGCATCCCCTGCAGAAGGGCTGATGCTATAGGAGACGTTGCCGAAGTCTAGGAGGAAGAATACCTTGTCCTTGAAGGCAGAAGGGAAGAAAGGCGTCTGGAATGCAATGCCGAAGTCAATATTGGTATTGAGGTCTTTGTGGAAGGTATACCCCAACAGGACAGTGGTTTTTGAGGGGAAGTCCATGATGGAGCTAGAGAACGTGGAAGCGAAGTAGAGTTGGGCCGCAAGGTCTTTTGCAGTTGCCACATCGATAAGCTGGCCTACTATCCCTACTGCCAAGGAAGTGCCCTTACGATGGGAGAAACGCCACTTGGCATTGAGCAGGAGGTCGGACTTTGTATCTATATCGACAGCAAGGCTGACTTCTGCCAAATCTGAAAATCCGAGTTGGACAAACGGGATATGGGCGTATACATCGGTCGAGAAAATACCCGAGTAGCCAGTGGAGATGCTTGTTCCTTTTCCCCCAGGCACTGGTTCAGCGCTAGGGATCACTATATATCCATTTACCCCAGAGACGGTGGTGTTTCCACCAGGAATGATCACTACTTCCTTACTAGGAGAGAGTCCCTCCTCCCTTTGGGGAGGTTGCTCTGAGAGTAACTCTAAGGGAGTGCTACTCTCTTCGTTCCCTGTGATGACCTGTGACTCTTCCGTACTGGAGAGGGCTAAAGATTCGCTTTCTGCTACATTGGTGTTTTCCTCAGTGTTAGCTACAAGGGGTACGAGCATGATAAGTAAAAGCAGTGAAATAAGAATGGATCGTTTCATATGATCCTCCAATATGTTTAAAGGATGCAGTATGCCTGCCTAAGAGTCAAGATTGACAACTCTTTGTTGCTTCATAATTGCTTTGCATAGGTACATGGAACTGTCGGCATAATGAATGATATTGATGAACTTCTCTTTCTTTTTGGGAATGTACAGGGCACATCCGACTGCCACTGTGTAGACTGCTTCTCTGGCTTTGAAGAACTCCGTAATGGTATTGGCCAGCTTTTCCAGATGGTCATCCATGATTGTGGGGATGAATGCTACAAATTCATCACCGCCGATGCGAAACACCTCGGCTTTTTCAGGCAAGAGCCTGAGGATACACGTGGTGAAATCTTTCAATGCGGTATCTCCCGCCTTGTGTCCCTTAGTGTCGTTGATGACCTTCAGGTCGTTGATGTCCATTACCAGGACTCCTAGGACTTCTGTCTTATTGGAGGCTGAACTGATCTCCTCTATGCGTTTGTCGTAGGCCGAACGGTTGTTCAACCCTGTGAGGGAGTCCGTATATGCCATCGAAAGGAGTACCTGCTCCTTGAGTATGCTGCGTGTTCTATCGGTCAGTTGTTTTGCGCTGTGCCAGAATAGGATTGCTCCACTTAAGCTCATGCCAAAGTGAAGGAGGACAGGGCTGTCCAGCTTGATGTTGAAAATGAGCAATACCTCTTCAGCCAAGACGGTAAAAACTAATATGGCCATCGCAATGAGGAAGGATGCGAGTTTTGTCTCTCCCTTCAGATAATTGACAAAAAGCATAGCCAACAAGACCAAAAGGAAGATTCCCAACCATAGCCCGGATGCTACAAGAAGATCTGTGTATTGGAGGATGCCAAACAGTTGCAGCAATCCTCCTACCACGTAGGCAAAGGGAAAGACGAGGGATATCTTTCGCATCAGCTTGATGGATTTCCCCACTGTGTAGGAGGTGCAGACATAGTTCACCAGAAAGAAGGGAAGAAGATAGAGTGCAATAAAGCTAAGGTTCATAGGAAGGGCAGGGTTACGGATGATAAGCAGCTTGCTGGAACTTTGGGAGAAGACCCAGGCTCCCAGGGAGGCTTGTAGCCACCCGAAATGGATAAAGCTGTCCCGCTCTTTTCCCCTGTTTATTCCAAGAGGCACAGTGATACAGATAAAACCTACAAACAGAAGGGTATAGCCAAACACCAGTGAAGGCCACTGTGCGTGCTTGAGCAATATGAGGGAGGCCTTGCTACCCATGATGGGGGCCTTTACGCTACCTGCGAAGGGTGTCTTGGAGGTGAACCTATACGTTAGCGAGAGTTCCTTGCCTTGTGCACTATTGGGAATTCTGATGAAATTTGCAAAGTTACCTCCAAACACCGGCCTTGCCCAACCCTTGCCAGGACCTTTGAGGGAGTATATCTTCTCTCCATCAAGGAAGACATCCAATGCTGCCATACTGCTTTCCACATTGATGCAGGTATTGTCGTTTGGGAAGACTGAGGGCAGGATAGTGGTGAGGGTGCACTCCTTTCCGATCAACGGCTTAGGGAATACATAGGGTAAGGATACCCCTGATGCAAGCAGGGTGCCATCAAGATAGGCATCCCAAGTGTTGTCCAGCGTTATTGTGCGCTCATTGTTCAAGGGCTCTACCTGGAGAAAGGAGTCCATATAGAGTGCGAATACAAACATGAGCACAACAAAGAAAAGCACGATGTACTGAATTTGTTTGAAGGGGTTTTGCTTACTAATCATGGGAAAATACCTGTATTCCTATGGTTTGGGGATCGGTTTTACTTCAGGGTGTCCCTTGTCGTTGAGTTTTCTCTCTATCAGGTTGTCTTTTTCCATCTTGAGCATCAGGTTCCCTATTGTCTTGTAGCTGCTTCTTTCAATAGTCCGGCTCTTGTCCATCTGGTGGAACTTGATCCCTATGAGACTCACCAGTAACCAGGTGTCAGGATCTAGGGAGTCTATCACCTTTTTCATGATTGATTCCACCAGCTTGTCATTGCGCTTGGTGTTGTTAGATTCGGGCTTCTCTTTTTCCTTTCCCTTTGTCGTACTGGTTTTTGGCTCTTCTGTTTTGGGTTTTGCCTGGAAGGATTCCATGATGAGAATCTCATCACAGCTATTGTTGAAGATAGGCTTGTCACTGACTGATTCCTTAGTGACAAGGTAGACCTCCTTGCCATATTTTCTCAGGGTTTCCATGATGACGGTAAAGTCAGAATCAGAGGTTATGAATACATAGCGGTCAATGATAGGGCTCTGAATGATGATGGTCTCCAAGGCTTCGAGGGAGATGATGAGGTCAGCCCTATTCTTATAATTGGTGGTTATGGAAGGGGTATCGCGTATGTAAAAGTTGTACTCTGCAAGCTGTTTTTCCAACTTCTTGATGGAGGCTGCATTGCCACAGGCCAGCTTGATGACAAAGATATTCTCTTCATCTGGATTGGTGTTGTGCTTGAGCGTCAGTTCATCGAAGAGACTCTTCAAATCCAGACTTGCAGGAATATTCTCCAGATCCACATAGATGGCATTGTTTTTTCGCTTCATCACATCTCCTCTTACTATAGTGTCACTATACTACATTTTTTTTCTGGGAGAAAGGATGAAAGCATGAAAGCATGCATAGCAAGATTCATAGGGGATTCATACCATAGCAAGAATATTTTCTAGCAGCTCTCCTTTCTTTGTATTAGTAAGGCTGTGCATACTACTACCAAGGGCAGTGGTGTTACTTCTCCTCTTGGTAGTAGTTCCAATACACCTCTTTTCAAAAGGGAGTCTGAGAGGTAAAGGAAAGCCATTCTCCGGTGTGAGGATGAAAAAATGCTAGGAAAGAGGCGTGCAGGCAGAGCCTATCGCCCTCTTTGCCTGTCCCGTAGAGACGGTCACCTACAATAGGATGTCCGATACCCTTGGGGTGGGAACTATGCAGCCTCAGTTGGTGGGTCCTCCCTGTTAGGGGTGTGAAGTGTACCCGGGTGACCAAGCCAGTAGGTGAGGATTCAACCCGCAGTTTCTTCCACACTGTGGTTCCCCATTTGCCCCGTTCTCCATCGAAGATCTGGTAGGGCCTGTGATCGGCATCGAGGCGGAAGGGGAGGGTGATTTCGCCCCTCTCTTGCCGGAGCACACCTTCCAAGAGAGCTACGTACTCTTTCTCTACCTCTTTGTGCATGAACTGTATTGAGAGACGCTTGTGTGTTTCCTTGTCCAAGGCGATGGCCAATAAGCCTGAGGTGTCCATGTCCAAGCGATGGACTGCACATTGCTTGGGTGCAGTAGGGAATAGGCGTCTGACCCGGCTTTCCACACAATCCTGTTTATCTTCGCCTCTTCCGGGGACAGAGAGAAGGCCTCCCTCCTTGTTTACCACAAGCAGTGAGGCATCACAGTAGACGATGTCCAAGCCTAGCATATGCTTGAGCAGGGGCTGGCACTTGTCATCACAAGGTCCGTAGAAGGCCTTGTGCTCTCTAAGTCCTGACCGGTTTGACAAGCCATAGTAGAACTCAGCCATGCTTAGGGGCTGTAAATCATGCGAAAAGGCCCAATTTAGTAGTTTTGGAGCGCAGCAGTCCCCGGTTCCGGT
>DMAO01000030.1 GCA_003446545.1 Sphaerochaeta sp. | reverse complement strand
GAAAAGGAGGCAACGCCTCCTGGGACCAGGGCTTGCCCTAGGGTATTGATACCTTTCATTTTTGTCTCCGTTGAGTTCCCCAGAGGGTTTTTCCTCTTGCCTTTGCAACCAAGGTGTTCGATAGTAGTAAGGAGGACAATTCCGCTGAACGAAAATCAAAATAAACACCTATAGAGAGGTCTTCCCCATGTCTTTTACCCTACCAGAGTATTATGCTCCTGATTTTTCCCTAGCTCTATTTTCACAGAGTCCAGACATCTCCTTACAGAGAGCTGAAAGGGATGGGGTGGCACCCAAGGCTTTCCACAGCACTTCAATGTTTCCCGAATATTACAAGGTAGGGGGCACGTGGCTGCTTGCCGAGGAAAGCCGGATGGACTGCCTAGTTGTCCTTGATGAAGATGGGGCGTTGCAGGTTGTCGAAGGACGTCGGGTCAAGAAAGGCGACCGGGTTGTGCTAGGGAGGACCGAACGTGGAGAAGAAGGGATTTACGTCCATGCCACAGGCTTCATTCCCCCAGAGGATTCTCATGAAGATAAGTTTGTATTCCGCGCAGGCAGGTCTCGGGAGACAGCCTTCTCCAGGGACTACGACAGGCTGTATGAACTGCTTGAATATGAGAAGGAGCAGGGAAATATTGTCTTTGTACTTGGTCCTGCTGTTGCTTTTGACAACGATTCAAGAAGGGCAATGCAGCTGCTCATTGAAAATGGCTACATAGACGGCATTCTTGCAGGGAACGCCCTGGCCACCCATGACCTTGAAGCCGGGTATTTCAAGACAGCCCTTGGTCAGAACATCTATACTCAGCAGAGTATGCCCAATGGACACTATAACCACTTGGATGTCCTGAATATGGTGCGTAATTATGGTTCCATGGAAACCTTCATCGAGATGGAGAAGATCAAGGATGGAATAGTCTATGCGATGCTGAAACAGAGGAAACCTCTGGTTCTCGGAGGTTCCATCCGTGATGACGGGCCGATGCCAGAGGTGTATGCCGATGTCTATGCAGCGCAGGATGCCATGAGGGCCGTCATCCGCAAGGCAACTACGGTGATAAGCCTTGCAACGCAGCTACACTCCATTGCAACAGGGAATATGACCCCCTCCTTTAGGGTTGTCGATGGAAAGGTACGCCCTGTATTCATCTATAGTGTCGATATCTCAGAGTTTGCAGTAAACAAGCTTAGGGACAGGGGAAGCCTCAGTGCAACCGGCATTGTGACCAACGTGCAGGATTTCATTGTCAACGTTGCCAAGGCTTTGAACGTAGGGAACCTGTAGAGGACCAGAGCCTTGCCCAAGAGACTACACAATCAGGAGCTCTTCCTCTTTGCTTTTACTTGGAGTGAACTCAAAGATATGATTCTTATGATAGGTGAGATACCCCGCCCCTTGGGGCGGAAAAGGAGGCACCATCTCCTCTTTCCAGGGCTTGCCCTGGGGTATTGATACCTTTCATCACCACACATACTCTCTCTTTACTCTCTCTCCAATACCCCTTCTTCTCCTTTTTGGTTTGGTGTACAGTAGGTGCATCAGTCAGACAGAGGAGCCTTTATGCACTATTCCCTTCTTGCCCTCGATCTCGATGGCACCCTTACCAACAGCCAGAAACAAGTTACGTTGCGATCGAGGGCAGCCATTGGTGCAGCTTTGGATTTGGGTGTCTGCGTAATCCTTGCCAGCGGGCGCCCAGTATTGGGGATTGCCCCCCTTGCTTACTCTCTTGGTCTGTTCGGCCGCAACGCCTATATGCTGGCTTACAACGGGGCCCAACTCATAAGCTGTGAAACCAATACGGTCGTATGGGAGCGGACCGTAGGCCTCGATGCCATCGAGAGGGTATTCAACTTTGCCAAAGCCAAAGGCCTCGCTTCCCTTTGTTATGATGGGGAAGGTGTCATCACCGAAATGCCTGATGACCCATTTGTACGTAAGGAAGCCTACAACAATGGGATTCCCATCAAGGGTGTGGATACCCTATTCCCCATGGTAAAAACCCCCCAGCCCAAGGTCATGATTGTGGGAGAGCCTTCCCTGCTTATCCCTGCGCGCAGTGAGTTGCAGCTCCTGCTTGGCGATAGTGCAGACGCTTCCTTCAGTGAACCCTGTTTCATGGAGATAACAGCCAAGGGTGTACAGAAGGCGACTTCGTTGGATGTCCTGCTCTCCCTTTTGGGGGAAAAACGAGAGTCTCTCATGGTTGTTGGTGATGGGCTCAATGACATTCCCATGTTGGCCATCGCTGGTCTCGCGGTGGCCATGGAAAACTCCTCTTTGGAGGTGAAGGAGCACGCCCATACAGTGACCGCATCCAATGATGATGACGGTGTTGCCCTAGCCATTGAAAAGCATATTCTGGGAAGAGGCTAGAAAACTGATGGGTTTTCGGTTCCAATATACCTGAATTTTTGCCGGAACCATGAGGGAAAGTTGTCTTATGCCCTTGTTTTTCCAAAGAACAACCTCTCAAATGCCAATTCTTGTGGTACAATGCGTCGTATGTATCATGGTACCTATTTTAAGGAGGAATGCATGAAGAAAGTATTAGTTCTCTTGATGGTGTTGCTTGTAGCAACAACCATGTTTGCACAGGGAGCCAAAGAGGCCCCTTCTGTTGTTAATGGCAAACCGACAATCCGTCTTCTTACCGATGCCACTGGGATCGACGACAAGTCCTTTAACGCAGCTGCCTGGAAAGGCATTGTGGCATTCTACGGCGATACAGTGGAAAACCCCACCAAACGTGGTCAGCTCTACGATGTGGTGACCGCCCAGACCCAGGATATGTACATCCCTAACCTGCGCCAAGCTGCAGACGAAGGCTATGACATCATCATGGTCACCGGGTTTACCTGGGCTGATGCCCTTGGTGAAGTTGCCCCACAGTATCCTGATCAGATGTTCGTCATTGTTGATGTTAACTGGGTGGGCCAACCCAATGTACAGGAGTTCATCTACAGTGAAGAGGAAGGCTCCTATCTTGTAGGACTGGTTGCAGCCTTGCAGGCCAAAGAGGATGGCATAAGCAATCCTAAGTTTGGTTTTATCGGCGGAGTTCCCGGAAGCACCATCACCAAGTTTGAGATGGGCTACGTGCAGGGAATCCTCTCTGTATTCCCGAATGCCAGCATTGTTGACTATTATGCCAATGACTGGGGGAAGCCCGAACTGGCAAAAGCCCAGGCAAAGAACTGGTTTGACAGTGGCATCTACTGCATCTTCAGTGCTGCTGGCGGAACAGGCAATGGAACCATTGCACAGGCCAAGGAGTACAGGATGAAGGGCGCGAACGTATGGGCCATCGGCGTAGATAGCGACCAGTTCTCTGATGGTCTCTATACCGATACCAAGAGTGCTGTCCTCACCTCCATGCTCAAGCGCGTTGAGAACTCCTCCTTGAAGGTGCTCAAGGAAGCTGAAGACAAGACCTTCACCGGTGGTGTAGTAGAGATGCGCATGGCAGATGGTGGAGTGGGCTACTCTCAGGCTAACCCTGAGCTCTCCAAGGCTGTCATACAGAAGGTTGAAGATGCTAAGGCTGATGTCATCTCCGGAAAGATCAAGCTGTACAAGACCTATAAGGATGCACTAGCACACGGTGCTGCTCCTAAGGGCCTTTCTGCTCTTGATGACTAACTGTTGCGAGACCGGCAGATATCTGCCGGCTCTCTTCCTGGTCATTGGAGACAGTGAGCAGAGAGAGAGCCTGTAAGGAGCTGAGGGTGAGTGAGTATGCAATAGAGATGGTGGGCATCACCAAGACCTTCCCAGGAGTCGTCGCCAACGACAAGGTAACCCTGCAGGTTCGGGAAAAGGAGATACACGCTCTTCTTGGTGAGAATGGTGCGGGCAAGTCAACTCTGATGTCCATTCTTTTTGGTGCCTATAACGCTGACAGCGGAACCATCTCCATCCATGGAAAACAGATGGAGATAAAGAATCCCAATATTGCCACAGAGTTAGGTATTGGGATGGTGCATCAGCATTTTAAGCTAGTACAGAACTATACTGTAACAGAAAATATCGTCTTGGGTATGGAAAGCACCAAGTTCGGTGGTATCCTTGACATGGCTAGTGCAAGCAAAAGGGTTTCTCTTCTTAGTGCCAAGTACGGCCTTGCAGTCGACCCCAATTCCATCATTGAGGAAATCTCTGTGGGTCAACAGCAGCGGGTTGAGATACTCAAGACCCTCTACCGCAATGCGAATATCATCATAT
>DMAO01000267.1 GCA_003446545.1 Sphaerochaeta sp. | reverse complement strand
AAAGAGCTTACTTCAAACACTCCCAAGGGACTGGTCAAACTAGATGAAGAGACAACCTTGTTGTCCCGTCAGATCGACCTTCTTCTCAGCTGTGGCATCGATGATATCATCCTTACCACCGGATACCTTGAGGATCAGTTCAAAGCTTACCTTGGGAAAAGGTATCCAAAGCTGTCAATTCGTTTTGTCTACAACGACCTGTATGAGACTACCAATTACATCGTCTCCCTGGACAGACTTCAAGCCATTGGTTTTGATGATTCACTGGTGATGATGCATGGGGACCTGGTTTTTTCCCTGGATGTGCTTATGGCCCTGATTGATCAGAAGTCCAGTTCGGTAGTCATCGATACCACTGCCCCCATCCCAGAGAAGGACTTCAAGGCTCGTCTAGGGTCCGATGGCTTGGTCAGGGAGATCGGCATCAATGTGTTTGGCAAGGACTGTTTTGCCTGCCAGCCATTGTACAAGCTCAGATGGGAGGATTGGCGTAGCTGGCAGCAAGCCATCCGCCTTTTCTGTAAGGCAGGTACCACTAAGGTATATGCAGAGAATGCCCTCAATTCCTTGCTGGAACATCTGGTTCTCAAGGCGTATGATGTGAAAGGTGGCTTGTGCATGGAAGTGGATAATCAGGAAGACCTGCTGAAAGTGAAGTCACTATTGGCCGCACCTTCTGGAAGCAACTCTAGTATGGGAGAACTATCGTGAAAAAAGTATATGTGGCAATGAGTGCTGACATCATCCATGTGGGGCATGTGAACCTGCTGGCAAAGGCCTCCAAGTTGGGAGAGCTCTACGTGGGAGTCCTTACCGATGAGGCTATCGCAGAGTACAAGCGGTTTCCTCTGATGCCTCTGGAACAGAGAATGCATATCATAGGATCCCTGAAAGGGGTAAGCCAGGTCCTGGTCCAGAACTCCCTTGATTATGAAGAGAACCTTCGTCTTCTCAAACCGGACTATGTGGTTCATGGTGATGAGTGGAGAACCGGTATNNCGTGAGAAGGTCATCTCCCTGTTAGCCGAATGGGGTGGGGAACTGGTCGAATATCCCTACACTGCTGGAGTCAGCATCGAACAGCTGAGAATAGATATCGATGGGCAGGGAATCCTTCCTGAGCGCCGGAGAAACAGGCTGGCAAGCCTGCTTCGCATAAAGAAGATGGTCAGGGTGCTTGAAGCCCATAACGGCCTTTCAGCCTTGGTTGTTGAGAATACCAAGGTGGTAAAGGATGACAGGATAGAAGGCTTTGATGCGATGTGGGTCTCCTCCCTCTGTGATTCCACAGCCAAGGGGAAACCCGACATAGAGCTGGTGGACATGTCCTCACGTCTGGGCACCATCAACGAGATCATGGAGGTGACAACCAAGCCCATCATCCTTGACGGTGATACCGGTGGCCAGTTGGAGCATTTTGTCTTCAATGTGAAGACCTTGGAAAGGATCGGGGTATCGGCGATCATCATCGAGGATAAGATCGGACTGAAGAAGAACTCTCTCTTTGGTACTGATGTCCTGCAGCAGCAGGACTCCATAGAGAACTTCTGCAAGAAGATCACCGCTGGCAAGCAGGCCCAGCAGACCAAGGATTTCATGATCATCTCCCGCATCGAGAGTCTGATCCTCGACCAGGGGATGGACGATGCCCTGGCTAGGGCAAAGGCCTATGTGCATGCCGGAGCCGATGCTGTGATGATCCACAGCAGGAGGAAGGAACCGGATGAGATCCTGAGCTTCTGTGACACCTTCAGCAAGGAGTTTCCCCATATCCCCATTGTGGTGGTCCCATCCTCATTCAATGCAGTGTATGAGAGGGAGCTTGCCCAGCATAATGTGCGTGTGGTCATCTATGCAAACCATCTCATCCGTAGTGCCTTCCCTGCAATGCAGAAGACAGCCCGCCTGATCCTTGAGCATGGGCGATGCAAGGAAGCGAGCGAGAACTGCATGTCCATCAAGGATATCATCACCCTTATCCCTGGTGCAGAATAGGAGCATTTTATGGTAGACCCTTCACTGTTTCTTGATTATATGGAAGAGCTTGGCGTAGGCTTTGTCACTGGAGTCCCGGACTCACAGCTCAAGAGTATCTGTGAGGAAGTGTATTGCAGGTATGGCATCAACTCCAAGAGGCACATCGTAGCGGTGAACGAAGGCAATGCAGTTGCATTGGCTTCGGGCTTTCATCTTGCAACCGGTAAGCTTCCCCTGGTCTACCTGCAGAACAGCGGCTTGGGCAATGCAGTGAACCCCATCACCTCTCTCACAGACTCAGGCGTATACGGTATCCCCATGATATTTCTTGTGGGGTGGCGAGGTGAGCCCGGAGTCCACGATGAGCCCCAGCACATAAAACAGGGAGCCATCACCCGAGAGTTGCTCTCTCTGCTTGATGTCCAGAGCCTTGTGATTGACAAGGGCCTTACCTTGGAGACCTTGAAGAAGCGCTTTGCAGATGAGTTGCTTCCCCGCCTTGCCCAAGGCAAAAGTGTGGCTCTGGTTGTGCGCAAGGGTTCCTTCGAAAAATGTAAGGGAACGTTCTTGGCTCATGAAGAGGAGCTTGGACGTGAGGAGGTCATCTCCTCCCTTGCCCTGGACATGGGCCCGGATGACTTTGTGGTCTCCACAACCGGGAAGATATCCCGGGAGCTGTTTGAGTTCTGTAAGAACAGCAAGCCAGCAAATTCCTCACACAACTTCCTTACTGTAGGTTCAATGGGACATGCCAGTGCAATCGCCCTGTCTGTTGCCTTGCAGCATCCGGAGAAGAGGGTATGGTGTCTTGATGGTGACGGCTCTGCCCTGATGCATATGGGAAGCATGGCCACCATCGCTGTCATGAAGCCGGACAATTATATCCATGTGGTGCTCAACAATGAGGCACACGAGTCTGTAGGGGGGATGCCTACCATTGCAGGGGAAGTGGATCTGGTCTCCGTTGCCTTAGGTTGTGGTTATCGCTTTGCAAAGGACATCAGAACCCTGGATGAGTTGCATGACTTGTGTGTTGGGGATCTGGAGAAACCAGCATTCATACAGGTGTTTGTCGGTACAGGCTCCCGCGAAGACCTGATGAGGCCTGACACTACTCCACAGCAGAACAAGGTTGCATTCATGGAGGCAGTACAGGCATGAAGGAAATATTGCCGAACCAACAGCTCATCATGGGCAACTCCTCTTGTGAAGAGATACTGCAGATACTGCTTGATCATAAGGTAAGACGTTTCCTGCTTGTCTGTGGTTCCTCTTTCCATTCTCTAGCCATAGCAGACACGATCAAGGGCTTTCCCATTCCCTATACTGTATTCAGTGACTTCAGCCCCAATCCCAAGTATGAGGATATCTGTAAGGGTGTGGCCCTGTTCAATAGGGAAGGGTGTGATTTTGTCCTTTCTGTAGGGGGAGGGAGCAGCATGGATGTTGCCAAGTGCATTAAGCTGTTTGCCACCATGGATCCCAAGGAACTTTTCCTTAGACAAGCATATCTTGAGAATGGTATCCCGCTGATGGCCATCCCTACGACAGCAGGGACGGGAAGCGAATCGACCCGCTATGCGGTCATCTATCATGAGGGAGAGAAACTCTCGGTAACCCATGGGAGCCTCGTGCCTAAGTTTGCGGTTCTTGAACCCAGTGTACTGGAGAGCCTTCCCTTGTATCAGAAGAAGTGCAGCATGCTTGACGCCCTTTGCCAAGGCATAGAATCATGGTGGTCTGTCAACGCAAATCAAGAGAGCATCTCCTATGCGAGGCAAGCGATCAGTCTTGTGGTGGAGCATATCGATGGGTATCTGGCAAATGAGCCTGTAGGGAATGAGGGCATGCTGTTGGCATCCAATTGGGCGGGGAGGGCAATCAACATCACCCAGACGACTGCACCCCACGCGATGAGTTACAAGATTACGTCACTGTTTGGCCTTCCTCATGGACATGCTGTAGCCCTATGCCTTCCCAAGGTCTGGCGTTTTATGCTAGAAAATCAAGCCTTGTGTATTGATCCCCGTGGCAGGGAGTACCTTGCTTCAGTGTTCGATGAGTTGGCGACAGCGTTGGGTGCCCAGGGCCCAGATAAGGCGATTCTCTGGCTTGAGGCGTTGCTTGAGACACTTGATATGAAGGTGCCTACAGGCTTGGATGAGGCAAAGCTCCAGGTGCTGGTGGATTCTGTCAACCTTGAGAGATTGCAGAACTCTCCGGTGAAGTTGGATGCGCTGACTCTCAGAAAATTATATGAAAACATATTTGATTTCTTGAAAGAAGGATAAGCAACAACCCGGAAGTGGTGCGTAGGTTCCTTTTAAAGGTTTGAAGAGTCCTTGTGTGATCCTGTTTGTTTGCTTGACAGGGGTTTTGGCACCGTTATACTGGTAGCGATGCAAGGTTTGGCCCTTGCTGTTTTCGTAATTCTTAAGGAA
>DMAO01000255.1 GCA_003446545.1 Sphaerochaeta sp. | reverse complement strand
GATAGTACTCTTCATGGCAGGATGGTTTAAGAAAAAGCGATGGTGGTGACAGATACATTAGAGAACGTGGATATCAAAGAACTCACGCAAGCCTATAACCTAGGCTTCAGTGATTACCAGATTACGCTCTCCGTAAGCGAAGAAAAACTACAGAGAACACTTGCAAGAAACGGATACCGAGCCGATAGTTCGGTCGGGCTTTTTGATGAGAATAGATTAGTTGGATTTGTGCTCAATGGGGTACGAGGCAACTACTGCTATGACGCAGGCACTGCCATCATCCCCAGTCACAGGGGCAAGGGGTATGCCCACCTGCTTTTGGAAAAGACCCTCTCGCTTCTCAATAGCCAAGACATACATACCTGGGTACTGGAAGTGATCACCAACAATACAAAGGCGATCAGTCTCTACAAGAGCATAGGCTTTACCCAACAGCGAGGGTTCAATTGTTACCGCATCACAGCTGAGACGATGAGAGAGAAAAAGACAACAATCGAGCTTACAAGACAGCAAAGCATAACCATACCCAAGGGAGAGTGCCTGCCCAGCTGGCAGAATGAAGAGGAAGCTATCGTAATCGGGGGTGTCCCTACCTGGGATATCAAGACAGAGGCAAGAAAGGTAGGCACGCTTTGCTATGATCCCGAAACAGGAATGATATCCCAAATACACATCCAAGACGGAGATAGGCGCAAAGGATATGCAAAAGGGGCTATCATCAAGGCAGCAAAGATTTGCAAGACAGAACACCTGCGCTTCCTCAATATCGATGATTGCTACCAACCCTTAAACAACCTTTTAGTGACCATAGGTTTTGCATGCTTCACCACCCAGATTGAGATGGTCAACACCATCAGGGGAAGGGCATGAGTGAATATGCCATCGCCCTTATCCGTGAAGAGCAGATAGCAGAGACACACACCTTGATGAGCCGATGCTTCGAAGCTAAACTTGCATCAATCTTCTACCTCCATCCAGAAACAACCTTGGTAGTCACCTATCAAGCCAAGGTTGTTGCCGGCATCAACTTGGAGGTCTATCAGGTGAATAGTCAGGTGAGGATGGGCTATATAGGATGGCTCTATACAGATAAGGACCACCGTGGGAAGGCCCTTGCCGGAAGACTGCTCGGAGAGGCTATCACCTTTCTGAAAGAGCAGGGATGCACCTCTCTCTCAGCCTGTGTGGAAGGGGACAACCCGGCCTCCTTCAAGCAACTTGCAAACCAAGGGTTCTCGATCCTATCCCTTTGGCAACAGCTGAAACTGTTCAGGCTTGGGACTGTGAAAGTCTACCACCGGGCTTCACGCTTCTTTGATATGGGATACTTTCTCTGGTACAGGAGTCTGACTGGGAAAAGCATCAAACAATCAAAGGGGGGAATGAAACCACTTGCGCGTACCCTGCTTGGCAATACACTTCTATTCTTTTTCTGCTTGAAAGGATGGAATCTGCTCAACCTGACTGGCTTGTATCCCCTTGGGCCGGCCTTTTCTTCCCTCACAACACTACAGCTGATACCACTACTTGTATTTCCTTCCCTCTTCCTACTTGTAAGGACAGGGGCAATGGCACTCCTTGCAACAGCTGAGGGAAAAAGAGGGGACAAAACAGTAAGGGCTATCACAAAAACCAAAGGGAATGAGGGGAAAGAGGTTATCTACCGTGGTTGGGACACCGCATGGATCCTAGCAATCTTGCTCACTGTAACCATAGGCTTCCCCTTCCCTGTTCCTGGCAATGTCTATATCAAGGGAACAAAGTGGAACCTACAAGAAAAAGAACATCTTCTGGCAAGGATGTCCATAGCAGGACAAGTAGCTGTTGCCCTTATCTGTCTATTTGCCTCTAAGTGGATACCCCTCCTGTTTGGTCTGAGCTTGCTCGCTCTTGATGGGTTTTTCTTCTCTTACCCCTTTTGCGGATTTAATGCCAGTAGGGTAAAACGCTTGGGAACAAAAACATATGGCCTTTACTTGGCCATTACGCTTGCGGTAATGCTATTGCTATTGGTATACTAGGCCCATTATGGAAGACCCGTTACCTAGTTTAGGGTGCTCGAGTGAACACCCACCTTATTTCAGAATGCTTCGGATGTGCTTATGAACACACATCTGATAGCCATTTTTGTGTTGCTCATTCTCTCAGCCATGTTTTCTGCAACAGAAACTGCCTTTACTTCCCTTTCTCTCATTCAACACAGGACACTTCAAAACAAACGAAGCCGCAGCGCTCGCATGGCCTATGAGCTGAGCCAGAAGCATGACGTACTCATTACCACCGTCTTGGTGGGTAATAATGTAGTCAACATCTCAGTCTCTGCCTTGGTGACTACCTATACCATCCGCCTGTTTTCCAACAGTGCTGTGGGGTATGCAACAGGTCTGCTTACCATTGTCATCCTCATCTTTGGCGAAATAACCCCCAAGCAGATAGCAATGAGCCATAACATGAAAATCGCCTCCTTCATGGCCTATCCCATCAAGGTTCTGACCATCATCCTCTATCCCATTATCTGGCTGTTGATTCACCTCTCCCACCTCATCACCCGAATCTTTGCCAAAAACACAGACCCTGCCATCACTGCAGAAGGCGTCCGACATATGGTAGGGGCAGCCGAGGACTATGGACTGGTAGACCAGTATGAGTCTGACCTTATGCACAGGGCAATTCAATTCAGTGACACCCAAGTGAAGACCATCATGAGCCACCGGACCAGCGTATTCTGCGTCAGTGATGAACTCTCCATAGGAGAGGCGTTTCCTTCCATAGTACGCTCAGGATTCTCACGTATCCCTGTATACCATCAGAGCATAGAGGATATCATAGGCATCGTACTGATACGGGACATCCTGCGCGCCCAACTGGCTGACAAACAGGATAAAAACATAACATCAATCATGCTCAAACCTCTTTTTGTCCCTGAGCAGATGCATCTCGACAATGTATTCTTCCTTTTCAAGAAGGACCGATTGCAACTTGCCATTGTCCTTGACGAGTATGGCGGCTTCAGTGGGGTAGTCACCATGGAGGACGTTGCAGAACAGCTCTTTGGCGAACTGTATGACGAGCACGAACGACGCTACCCTGATAGGATTGTGGAACAGGAACTGAGGCCTGGGACCTATCTGGTCATGGCCGATACGCCCTTCCTCCAGCTAGTCGATGAACTGTCCTTGCATTATGAGAGCGAAGGCTCCAAGACCAGTACCGTTGCTGCCTACCTGATGAACCTTACAGGAGACATCCCAGAATCGGGGGATGTGCTACAGACCCCCATAGGGACCTTCAGGATCATGACCATGCAAGGCAACAGGGTTGCTGAAGTGGAGTTTTCTCCATCCATCGACGACGCAACCCTATAAATGGTGGGTGTTTGGCGTTGACCTAACATTGTTGCAAATGTATTATTGCTCCTATGAGCAAATACCCCTTCCAAGAAATAGAAACCAAGTGGCAACAGTACTGGCAAGAGAATCAGATTTTTGCCGTTACAGAAGATGAGTCCTTTCCCCCTGAAAAACGCAAATATGTGTTGGACATGTTCCCCTATCCATCAGGTGCAGGTCTGCATGTAGGGCACCCTGAAGGGTATACCGCCACGGATATCTATTGCAGGTACCTCAGGATGAATGGTTTCAACGTCCTGCACCCCATGGGCTTCGACTCCTTTGGGCTTCCTGCAGAGAACTATGCCATAAAGACTGGAAAACATCCCTTGGGCACCACTGAAAAAAACATCGAAAACTTCCGCAAGCAGATCAAGAGTCTGGGCTTCTGCTATGACTGGAATCGCGAAATATCGACCCACAGCAGCGACTACTATCGCTGGACCCAGTGGATTTTCCTTCAACTGTTCAAAAAGGGCCTCGCCTATGAGTCCTACACCCCCATCAACTGGTGCGACAGCTGCCTTACAGGCCTTGCCAATGAAGAAGTCAAGGACGGCAGATGCGAACGTTGTGGGACTGTAGTCGTACGCAAGAGCATCCGCCAGTGGGTTCTCAAGATCACCGAGTATGCGGACAAGTTGCTCACTGACCTGGACAACCTCGACTGGCCGGAATCAGTGAAGCTTATGCAGCGCAACTGGATCGGCCGCAGTGAAGGGGCCTCCGTAACCTTCAAGGTGGAAAAGAGCGATGAGTCCCTGGAGGTCTACACAACCCGTGCAGACACTCTGTTTGGGGCGACCTACATGGTTGTCTCCCCTGAACACGCCCTCGTTGACATCCTTACCATAGCAGAGAAAAAATCTGAGGTTGCAGCCTATATCGATGCTGCAGCTCATAAGAGTGACCTGGAGAGAACTGACCTTGCAAAGGATAAGACAGGAGTCTTTACCGGCAGCTACGCCATAAACCCTGTCAACAATGAAAGAATCCCCATCTGGATCGCAGACTATGTACTTAACAGCTACGGTACAGGTGCCATTATGGCAGTACCTGCCCATGATAAGCGCGACTGGGAGTTTGCCAAGAAGTTTGGCCTCCCTATCGTTGAAGTGCTGAAAAGTGAAGTCGATGTACAGGATCAGGCTTGGACCGAAGATGGAAGCCATGTCAACAGCGGATTCCTTGACGGCCTGAACAAAGATGACGCCATCGAGAAGATGCTCGCCTGGCTTGAAGAGAAAAAACTCGGCTCAAAAGCCACCAACTACAAGCTTCGCGACTGGATATTCAGCCGACAGCGCTACTGGGGCGAGCCCATTCCCTTGGTACACTGCCCAACGTGTGGAACCGTACCTCTCAAGGAAGAGCAGCTTCCCCTCCTGCTGCCTGAAGTGACATCCTATGAGCCAAGCGGTACAGGAGAAAGTCCCCTTGCCAAGATTGACGATTGGGTAAATACCACCTGTCCTGTCTGTGGCGGTCCGGCAAAGAGAGAGACCAACACCATGCCCCAGTGGGCAGGGTCGTGTTGGTACTACCTGCGCTATCTCGATCCCAATAACACCGAACGCTTTGTCTCTGAGGAGAAGGAACAGTACTGGATGCCGGTAGACCTCTATGTTGGGGGAGCCGAGCATGCAGTGTTGCACCTTCTCTATGCACGATTCTGGCACGAGGTGCTCTATGATTTGGGCTTTGTCTCTACAAGGGAGCCCTTCCAAAAATTGGTGAACCAAGGGATGATAACTTCCTTTGCCTTCCAGAGAAAGGATAAGAGCCTGGTTCCCACCGATATGGTGGAAGAGATAGCTCCCGACCAGTTCATCGAAAAAGAGACGGGCGAAAGCCTTGAACGTGTTGTTGCCAAGATGTCCAAGAGCCTGAAGAATGTCATCAACCCCGATGATATCATCAATGAGTTTGGTGCAGATTCGATGCGTATGTACGAAATGTTCATGGGCCCTCTGGAAGTCTCAAAACCTTGGGCTACAACTGGCCTCAGTGGGGTATACCGCTTCCTTGACCGTGTCTGGCGCTTGCAGGAAGATAGGGCAATCAGTGATGAAGAACCATCTGAAGAGATACTCAAGCTTCTTCATAAGACCATCAAGAAGGTGACCCACGATACTGACACCCTGAACTTCAATACGGCAATAAGCCAAATGATGGTTCTGGTCAACGAGCTCTATAAGACCGATACCCTACCAAGGGTTGTCTGGGAGACACTGATCAAACTACTCGGCCCCTATGTGCCACATATTGCAGAAGAGCTCTGGGAACTTGCCGGTCATGAGCCTACCTTGGCAAATGTCCCTTGGCCTACCTATGAGGAGAATCTCACTATTGACAGTGAGGTTCAGATCATCATGCAGGTAAATGGAAAGGTACGTTCCAAGAGTATCCAGGAAAAAGGCCTGACCAAGGAAGAGATGCTCGCTCTGACAAAAAATGACGAGAAGATACAGGCCTGGATCGCAGGAAAGACCATCGTCAAGGAGATTGTGGTTCCTGACAAGCTGGTTAATCTGGTGGTGAAGTAAAAATTCCTAGCAAACGAAAAACGTATCCGGTTTGATAGCAAAGAAGAGGGGGCCTTGGCCTCCTCTTCTTTTATCACTATTCGCTACTCTTCATTGTATGATATCTTTGTATACAACTAAAACTAATGTCATACCTTTTATTTCTGCTGTCCAGTCCTCTTTCTTATTTATTTTTCCTACACATCCAGTGTCAGATGCACAATAACATTACTTCTATAGGATGTTCGATCGCCTAGTAATGGCCTTGCTAGGTTTGCAGAAAGCTTCGTCATAGGGATAGTCAAAGGTAAGTAAGGACTAGAACTGTAGGAAAGGACATCAGGAAAGTTTTTCTGGAGATAGTCACAGAACAATTGGTAGGGAACCTCTTCAACTTCATTTACCAAAGGTGTATGGAAGATTTGTAGGTATCCTTTCCCATAATGTTTTGCCGTGATGACTATCGAACACAGGGGAAGCTGTAGCGAAGTGAGGGGAGTGTTATTCCGCTCCTCTATCCGATCGGTCATAAAAATCTTAACCTCTGTTTGTGGGGTCTCCATCACAATGGCGGCAAAGACCGGCTGCAAAGCACAAAGACACAAGACAAGTAAAACACACTTGTCGCATCTCCTGCTAGCCCGGCTATTTCTACCCACTTTATGGTTCCTTATGTCATATCTATATATCCATAGTACCATACATTCTTCAAAGCATGTAACTATGGTTTTCAAGGGTATGTATCTTACTATACGGTATTTGTGCTGAATCGTAGGCTTATGAGAGTACTTTTGCCAGCCCACCTTTTGAAGTTTCACGGTAGAGGGAGGGAAGAGCCTGACCGGTCTCCATCATAACCTCCACCACATTGTCGAACGATACTTTATGCCTGCCATCACCAAGCAAGGCAAAGGTGCAGTGGTCTATTGAACGCATTGCACCCAAGGCATTTCGCTCAATGCAGGGGATTTGCACCAGACCCCGCATGGGATCGCAAGTTAGACCCAAATGGTGTTCCAAACCCATCTCAGCTGCATATTCAATCTGGTGTATAGTCCCCCCCAGTAGCTGGGTCGCAGCCCCACTTGCCATAGCACAGGCAACACCGACTTCACCTTGGCAACCTACCTCGGCTCCACTGATCGAGCCGTTGGTTTTGACCAGGTTGCCTACCAGGCCTGCTGTCAGCAAAGCACGTAATATCTTAACCTTAGAAAACTTATAGTGTTTGGACAGATAGTAGAGCACCCCTGGAAGGACCCCGCAACTGCCACAGGTAGGGGCTGTGACTATCTTCCCTCCCCCAGCATTCTCCTCCGAGACCGCAAGGGCATAGCTAATTGCTATGGCTGTATTGCCCAAAGGTCCGGTGAACTCTCCAGCCTTGGAGTTGTACTGGCTTGCCTTTCTTGCAAGCTTCAGCCCGCCTGGAAGGACTCCCTCCGCATTGACTCCCGCCTCAACAGCATCACACATCACACTCCAGACCTCATTCATATAATCCAGGATCTCATTGCCTTCGAACTGCAGGACAAACTCCCACAGCTGCAGGCCCTCTTCAGAGCAATAGGCAAGGATTTTTGCCATGGTCCCATACTCCTTGGGATAGATATGCTTCCTCTCGTCTTGACTCTCACCTTCAATGACAACACGCCCGCCACCTACACTGTAGTAGGTCTGTTGGACTAAAATTATATCTTCTTCGCCAAAGCCAAAAAACGTGAGGGCATTTGGATGGAAAGGCTTCTCCTCATCCGGATACCAGCTTATCTCCACTTGCTTTTCTGTCTCAGCAAAGATTTCCCGTATTGCCCTGTCGGTAAGGTGGCCCTTGCCTGTAGCGGCAAGGCTGCCATAGAGAAACGCCTCATAGCGTGCAGCATCGGGGCAAATCCCAAGGAAATGTTGGGTGGCAAAACGAGGGCCCATGGTATGGCTACTTGAGGGACCATACCCTATCCTATACAGTTCACGCAATGATTCCATATATGAACCTTACATTTTTACCCAATAAAAGGAAAGATAGCCAACTACCACAACGGGCCCCTTTGCACTGAGGGAAAAAAAGCCTGCTCCTTGAGGTCGACAAATACCCTGAGCAACAAGGCATCCTCCTTGTTCCAGAAACAGTGCAACCCTGCCCCTAGGCTAAGGGCTACCCCTTCGTTACCCCAGTAGCTCCAGAACGAAGTATCTCGTACCCTTTCACCAACCCAATACCCTTGGGGGATAGTTGAGATAACTACAGCCAAAGGCTCTTGAACTTGAATCGAAGAGGATCTGAGCTCCCCATTTACCAAGTCCTTTTGCAGACGATTGGCATCGAGAAGAGAGAAGTCATCAACCTTGGAGCGAATCTCCTGTAACAGATGAGGATAAACCAAACCACCTAAGGCTCCTGTAGTAAGTTTGGTACTCTCGATCAGCAGATGACAGAGCACCCCTTCCTGCTCATTTAGCAGAACCTCTTGCCCTCCATCAGCGGCCAAAGCACCTCCTACAGGGGAGAACTCCCCCAAGGGATAAGCACAGAATACCACAGTCTCTCCCCGCCTTACCCAAAGATTCACCCGCCTCTCCCCTGCATTGATGTGTTGCCTCTTACATTCCCCCTTTTCTGTCCAGACGAGAGTATACCAGAAGCTCTTGTTCTGCATCACCTCCCACCGATGTTGCATAGGGATGACCACCGTTACAGCCCTCATGGATAGGGGGTCGTAGGTGCAACTGACAGAGAGGAAGGAAACCAGTGCTACACTCACAAGGAGTAGGCAGACAGTATGCTTGTTCACATGTAAGAAGAGGTAAAGCATCGGCTTTCTCTTCAGAAAGAGGATAAAACTACAGAGAGGAGAGAAAGGGTTGGCTTTTGAAAAGGGTATGGTTTGCCGTTTTGGTCTGGTGTTAGTTTTGGTATTGTGTAATGTAATCCTGTAATCCAAATCCAGAAATCCAAGCAGAATGAAAGGTATCAATACCCCAGGGCAAGCCCTGGTCCCAGGAGGCGTTGCCTCCTTTTCGTTTGCCCAGCATGGGCAATAACTAGGTGGTGAAAGTCCACTGTGGGAGCGGTACTGCCAAGAGGCAGAACCACTAGCCGACGGCAAGTGCGGCCATGCGAGTGGTCGTGTGAAGGAAGCCCGACGGCAAAGTCCCGAGCCAACGAACAGAAACTGGATACAAGGCCGGTTGACAGGATGAGTCTGCGAAATGTGACAAAGTCCAACCGCAAGGTCAGCAGGTAGATCCAGTGGCCACATGGGATGAAAGTTATTGCCATTAACTGGGGAGGTCTGCGGTCTGTCTTCTAGCCTGCAATATCGGCTCTGATGGAGACAAGGCCCATGGAGTGTCGAAGCGACATGTGCTGTTCGGCCGCAGAAGTCAGCAGAAGCCATAGTAGCGACACCGGAATGTCGTGAAGGGCTGAACGATTAAACGCTCTTGGGAGCGAAAATGCCAGCCTGCTGCAAAGGGGGGAAGAGATGGTAGCGAAAACCAAGCTGTCTACCCGGAACCTGCATTTGTACAGCAGGGGAGGAAGGAAACTATGACAAGAGAAGGCATGACAGTGCCGAACACGTCGCTGTGTGAGAAGCTCGTTTCCGATGACAACCTGACCAGGGCCGCAAAGAAGGTCAGGGTCAACAATGGGGCACCGGGCATCGACGGCATACTAGCCGAAGACGCCTTGGTATACCTGCTGAAGAACCAGGAAAGGATTGTCAGCGAGATCATCACGAGGAAGTACAGGCCGAGTCCCGTAAAGAGGGTCGAGATACCCAAGGACAATGGCAAGAAGAGACTGCTGGGCATCCCCACCGTAAGGGACAGGATAGTGCAGCAAGCGATGGTGCAGGTGCTGACACCGGTGTTCGAGCCGACATTCTCGGACTTCAGTTTCGGCTACAGGCCGAACCGGAGTGCTGAGGATGCGGTGAGACTCGCTCAGACCTACATGTCCGAGGGCTACGACCATGTCGTGGACCTGGACCTCTCCAAGTTCTTCGATACCGTGGACCATGACATCCTCATGGGCCTGGTGGACAAGGACATGGGAGACAAGGACATCAGGAGGCTGATTTTCGTATTCCTCAAGGCAGGGGTGGTGGAGGGTGGCAAATTGGAGAAAACCGAATTAGGGGTTCCTCAGGGCGGCCCGTTGAGCCCACTACTGGCAAATGTGTACCTGACGCCGTTTGACAAGGAGATGGAGAAGAGGGGGCTCAGATTTGTAAGATACGCTGATGATGCATCCATCTATACCAAATCCGACTATGCGGCGGTACGGGTGATGAAGAACGCAACGAAGTATCTGGAAGGGAAGCTGAAGCTTACGGTGAACGTCGAAAAGACCGAAGCCAGGAAAGCGATAGGCTCCTGTTTTCTGGGATTCAACTTCATCACACTGGGAAACAAGGAAGAGGGAAGAGGTGTGTGCAGACCAAGGGGTGAGAGAATCGAGAGCCTCAAGGCAAAACTCAAGGGAATAACCAAGAGAAACCGAGGGGTGAGTGTGCAACAGGTCATCAAGGAGATAAACGAAACCATGCTGGGTTGGCTTGCCTACTATGCACGGGGAAAAATCCTATTCTGGCTGATAAAAGAACTCCTCCCTTGGCTGAGACGAAGGATACGGCAATACATGTGGAAGGTGTGGAAGACTGCAAAAAGCCGGAAACATCATCTCAGGAAAGCCGGAGTGGGTGAAAGGCGGATAAAACAGGGAACGGGCTGGTCATCAAGGAGCTATTGGAAAATGGCCTCGGCGATGAATGGTTTCATTACCAACATAATGCTGGAAGAACACTTCGGATTGCGGGACTTCGAGAACATCCTCAGAGAATGGCACATGAAGAGAATGGAGCGAGACTACGAGCTTGACTTCAATGACTACCTAGTCAGGCAGTATGAGGAAGAGCAAGAAGCTAGGTTACTGATGGATGCACACCAGTGCGTCAATTGGTAATGTCGTTTGATTGAACCGCCCGGTACCGAACGGTATGCCGTTGGTGGTGTGAGAGGTTGGGGCCGTGAGGCCCCTGCCTACTCGATCAGGGCTTGCCCTGGGGTATTGATA
>DMAO01000082.1 GCA_003446545.1 Sphaerochaeta sp. | reverse complement strand
ATAAGGAAAATACAAGTATCTCTAGAGAATCTCTGGTTGAACGTATCAGAAGAGACAAACCTGACTATAAAGATTCATCAGTACGATGGGTCTTGTACAGGTTGGTTCATGATGGAGTAATCACAAAGGTAGATTCAGAGTTTTTTCGAATTGGCAGGGTAAAACCCTATGTACCCAAGCCAGGAGGTATAATCAAAAAGCAGATAGTTAAGGTTCTAAAATCAGAGCTCCCCGCTATTAAGGCTGTAGTTTATGAATCAACTATTCTTAACGAATGGGTGAATCATCTGATCGCTCGGAATGTATTGTTTGTTGAGGTTGAAAAAGACTATATGCATAGTGTGTTCTGGGAATTACAGGAGAAAATTCAAACCACAATTCTTTTGAAACCCGGTATAGATGATTACTATTTGTACGCTTCTGATGCAACCATCATAGTTTCTAACCTTATTTCACAAGCCCCACTTCACAAGGATTCGTATGATATTCGTATAGAGAAGCTCCTTGTGGACATATATGCAAATGAACTGCTCAAAGAGTTTATCAGCGATGATGAGATCGAAAATATTTTAAACGATATATTCTCTACATATGTTGTAAATGTTAAGACTGTTCTCGCTTATGCAAAAAGGAGAAAGCTGGAAGCTAAAATGCGGGTTGTGTTGGAGGGCATTTTCTCAGCAAAGGATGTCAGATGATAGATAAAAGATCTTACAAGAAAGAGCATACCGATAGCAGTCATGAGCACCGGCATAGCCGGTGGTCATGACTCCAACAAAATTGAGCTGTAACACTAGTCTGAGCTTCAAACTAGGTATACAGCCCCTTTTTTTGAGAATGATTATCTATTGCATTTCAGCCTACCTTATATTAATCCTTAGGCTGTTTTACTTCTTCCTAACCCTTGATATGGGAAAGGAACTCATCAAAGGCATTTTCCTCAGTTCCTGGCTCGTAATCAACCAGAGGATAGTTCTCCATGACATAGTCTATGTCCTTGTCTCCACGTCCTGAGAGGTTCACCAGTATCTTGCTATCCTTGGGCATGGTCTGCGCCAGCTTGATGGCGTAGGCAACAGCATGGGAGGACTCCAAGGCTGGGATGATGCCTTCCATACGACTCAAGCCGTAAAAAGCCTCGACTGCTTCCCTGTCTGTCGCGCTTTGGTAGTTTACCCTACCGATAGTCTTCAGGTAGCTGTGCTGAGGCCCTACACCAGGATAATCCAAGCCACTTGCGATCGAGTAGACAGGAAGGGCCTCTCCGCTCTCATCCTGGAGCAGGTAGCTCTTGAAGCCGTGGAGGATTCCTACTTTGCCCAGAGTGAGAGTTGCTGCATGGTCTGGAGTATCCAGACCCTTTCCAGCGGGTTCAACCCCATAGAGGTCAACATCCTTATCAAAGAGGAAGGCACTGAATATACCCATGGCATTCGAGCCACCGCCCACACAGGCTACAATGGCATCAGGGAGGTTACCAGTCATATCCTTGAATTGTTTCTTAGCTTCGACACCGACGATGGACTGGAAGTCACGGACCATCATGGGGAAGGGGTGAGGCCCTACAACAGACCCGATGCAGTATATCTGGGTGATCGGATCTTCCAAGTATGCCTCAAATGCAGCATCCACAGCATCCTTGAGCGTTTTGGTCCCACGGGTAACTTCAATGACCTTGGCACCGAGAACCTTCATCCTGCTTACGTTTGGAGACTCTTTCTTGATGTCTACAGCCCCCATGTAGATGTCACACTCAAGACCGAGCAGGGCAGCAGCTGTAGCAAGGGCAACACCATGTTGGCCAGCGCCTGTCTCTGCAATGACTTTCTTCTTGCCCATTTTCTTGGCAAGGAGGACTTCACCGATACAGTGGTTGATCTTATGGGCCCCGGTATGGTTCAGGTCCTCTCTCTTCAGATAGATCTGGGCTCCGCCTACACTCTCAGAAAGGCGCTTTGCATAATAGACAGGGGAGGGCCGCCCGACATAATGAATCTGCAAGTCGCTCAGTTCCTCCAGGAATGCGGGGTCGGTTACGATCTCCTCATATGCCGCTGTTACGTCACGCATCACTTGTTCAAGCTGAGGGGGAATGTATGCTCCTCCGAATTCTCCGAAGTTGCCATCCTTATCGGGAAGATTTGTAGTATCGATTTCTTTGGTTATTGCATTTTGCATGGGGAGCTCCTTATGGTTTCTCATGTTACTGTAGATAGAAACAAATTGTCAATATAAAAGCCAATCTTTTTTAATTGTTTCTTCTAATGGCATCTCTGATGTGTCTGCGATGCTGTTCCTATTTCAGACTATTATTGTTCAAGGAGGTATGATAAGACAAATAAGCCTGCAACGTACATTGCAGGCTATTTTGGGTACTGAATTTTAAGGGAAAACTTAGATGCCGAGGGCACGCTTCAAAGCGTTTGCATCGCGGACGCCGACAGCCTTGTCGATAACCTTACCGTCCTTGTAGAACAAGAGGGTTGGAATGGACTGGACCCCAAAGGTAGCAGCGAGCTGGCCCTCTTCGTCAACGTTGACCTTGCAGAACTTAGCCTGGTCGTCAGTTACTTCCTTGGCCAGATTCTCTATGATGGTTCCCTGCATCTTGCAAGGGCCACACCATGCTGCCCAAAAATCAATAAGAACATATTTACCTCTTAATGAGCTAAGGGATATCATGTTGCCATCGGGGTCGGGAAGAGTTATTTCAGGAGCAGGCTGGCCAACAGCAATTTTTTTCTGTTTTGCAATGCGCTCATTTAAATCCTTTGCGTAAACGGTTTCGCTGGCTGGAGCCTTAATGGAAGCGGCAAGGTTTTCGAGCCTTACAATATCCATGGTGTCGGCTAGTTGATTCGCAATAATGTATGGCGCAACCACCGAAGTGAGGTTCTGGTTAACAAAACCTAGTATGTAGGTGCCAAGTTCTTTGCTAATTACCTCATACTCGGCTCTTAGTGCTGCTTCGTTCTCCGCGGTTAGTGTGCCATTATAGTATGCTTCTTGGAATTTGGCGCTAACGGCCTCCATTCTGGTTTGGTACTCTCCAAGTTTATCGGAGTAGCCCATCATAAGGTCGTGAGCCTTTGAGCCCTTAATAGTTGCTGCTTGTAGGCTATCGAAGTTCGCTTTAATGTCAATTTTACCAGCCTCAATAAATAGGGCGATAGTTTTGTCCTGCTTGCCAAACTGGAGCACATAAATTTCAGGTTGCTCTACAATGCCTTCAAAGGCAAATTTCCCGTTTTCAATTTGAACAGAGTCTATAGGCTTTGGCTGATTCTCGTCGATCTTAAGCAAATAAACTGTTTGGTTGGGAGCACCAGTTACATCACCTTTAATGGTGAATGAATTGCTCGGTTGGCAGCTGTATAGTCCAATAGCTGCAAATGCTAATAGGGCAATTTTTCTCATGTGTGTACTTTTAGTTTTAACACAGTAACCCCAAACGGGGGTAAAGGTTCAATTGGTTTGTTAAAGATTATGGTATAAATCTAGCAATTTTCGGGCTGCTGCAAAAGAGGTGATTTTATCGTTTAGAATATCATCCTCGGTAATGGGTATTTGTTTTTCAATGTTGGGATTGTTGTAGAATGCATCGCGTAGGGCTTCGTTTATGGTTTCGTACATCCAGTACTTGGCCTG
>DMAO01000281.1 GCA_003446545.1 Sphaerochaeta sp. | reverse complement strand
GGGCAAACGAAAAGGAGGCAACGCCTCCTCTTTCCAGGGCTTGCCCTGGGGTATTGATACCTTTCATTGTGTATGATCTGCCTCATACTCCATATGAGGCGGATCTGTTCTTTGGAGAAGGGGAATTCCGTTTCAGCCTGGAAGAGGAGATTACTACCTCTACTTTGTTGTCAGAATATGACGTGGAGAATATGCAGACATACAGCTTACTTTTACCTATGTCAGCTTCCAAAGCGAAAATGCATCCCTTCTCTATCCACCAGGATTAAAGGTTCACGTATGTATAAACAATGCATCCAAGCTGTTCTAATCAGAAATTATCATTGACAGAAATAAGAAAGAAAGCTTATACTACAGTTAGCAAAACGTTTTGCGTTTTTTTGCTACCAAGGTTTCCTAATCCTAAAGGAGGATTTTTTATGAAAAAGATTGCAGTAATCCTTACCATCCTGCTTCTTGCCACCAGTACCCTATTTGCTACTGGAACCAAAGAAGAAGGAACGAAGGACGTCACACTCTCGGTGATGTGGTTCAACGATGCCAACGAATCAGATGTATTCATGAATACTATCGACGACTACCTCAAGGCAAACCCCCGGATAAAGGTCGATCTCCAGGTTGTTGCCTACAGTGAGTACGACCAGAAGTTGAAGATGATGATCAGTGGAGGGAATCCACCGGATGTTGCGAGAATTAGCACCAACACCCTCTCTGTTGTTGTTGACAGCCTTGAACCCATCGATGGCTATGTTGCCGACATCGAAAGAGTGAAGCAGGAATTCTTGCCCTCTATGGTTGCTTTCGCCACGAACAAGGACAACAGACTTGTCGCATACCCCACAGAAGCCACCGCCAACGGCATGCTCGTGAACAAGACAGCTTTCGACAAGGCTGGTATTGATCTAGATGTGGTAAGCAAGACCTGGACCTGGAGTGAATGGGAAACCATCGTAAAGAAAGTCATCGCAGCCAATCCTAAGATGAAATACGGCCTTGCCGTAGATTTCACCCCACACCGGTTCTCCACCATCATGTACCAGTTCAACGGTCACTTCTTGAATGCAGACCAGACAGCAATGGAATTCAACAACAAAGGCACAATCGAAACCCTCAACTGGTTCAAGCATGTCCATGACAGCGGTCTTATACCCAAGAGCGTCTGGCTCGGTTCAGAGAACCCTGCCGAACTCTTCCAGGCTGGCTTGGTCGCAGGACATATCGGCGGAAGCTGGAACATCAACACCTACAACAAGAACATCAAGGACTTCGAGTGGAAAGTGGTGAATATGCCTAAGGCAGCGATCAACTCCTCGGTTCCTGGCGGAAAGTTCGTAGCTTCTTTCAAGGGAAGCGCCAATAAAGTGGAAGCACAGAAACTCATGGCAGCCTTCAGTGACAACGCTCACAACGAAGCCTACTGCTTGGATACCTTCAACCTCTCTTCCAGAGTTGACGCAACCATCAGCTATCCTTCCAACAGCAAGGACTTTGAGGTCTTCTTGAGCGAACTCAAGGTTACCCCTGCCTACACAGCCAATGAATGGAAAAATACCAACTTGAGCAAGGTCACCACCTACATCAAGGAACAGATTGTAGAGGTATTGCTTGGCAACATAACTGCCCAGCAGGCTGTTGCCAATGTTGACACCAAGGGTAACACCTATTTCAAATGAAAGCAGAAGTGTATATCGCCTCCCCTTCTAAGGGGAGGACGATTCTCCTTTATGTAATGCAGGGAAACTTCCCGGCTCTTTGGAAATCTCATGAAAAAAACTGTCCAGGGAAACTTTCATCAAGTAAAAGCGCCACTCTTGTTCCTCCTTCCCAACATCATCATCTTTGTCATCTTCATCATCATCCCGGCCATTCAAGGGTTGCGAATGTCATTCACCGAATGGGGCGTATTCACAGAACCCACTTTCATTGGACTGGCAAATTTCAAGGAATTATTCCAAGACAAGGTATTCTGGAAAACTTTTTCAAACACGTTGGTATTCTCCTTCTTTACGGTAGCAATGCTGACTATCTACTCCCTGCTTCTTGCTTTGCTATTGAACAAGAATTCGATCAAAGGTGAAAAAATCTGCCGTTCCTTGTTCTACATCCCCTCGCTTCTCAGCATGATTACCGTCGGTATCGCCTGGCGCTTCATACTTGGGGATGAAATGGGAATCATAAACTATCTGTTGAGTAGTCTCGGCGGAGAAAGCATCCATTGGCTTACCAATGGGAACCTGGCAATGGCCAGCATCATTCTGGTTTCTGTATGGGCTGGTGCCGGTTACTACATGGTCATCCTCATCGGAGGCCTCCAGGCCATTCCCCTTGAACTCTATGAGGCGGCAACCATCGATGGAGCCTCTCCTGCAAAAACCTTTCTCAACATCACCCTCCCTCTTCTGAAAAGCACCTTACTGGTTGTAATGGTGCTAGCCACCATCAGCTCGTTCAAAGCCTATGAACTTATTTTTGTCATGACCAAAGGGGGCCCCGGATACGCCACGAAGCTCATTGTCCAGCAGGTCTACCAAGTGGCATTCTTAGAAGACCGAATGGGCTATGCAAGTGCCATGTCGATACTTTTGATGCTGCTCATCGGACTAGTGACCATCGTGCAGTTCCGCATCACTGGAAGGGATCAGGATTATGAATAAACAACATACAAACAGAACCCTGCACTATGTGCTGCTCCTTCTCTTAGCACTTGGTACCCTTTTCCCTATCCTCTGGATATTCCTATCCTCGTTCAAACCCCAGAGTGAACTGTTTCGGGTACCCCTTACGCTCATCCCTGAAAACTGGACTATCGAGAACTATGTCTCCAGCATAAGACAAGGCAACTTTATCCGCTACTTCTCTAATACGGTGTTTGTAGCTGTGGTCTCGACCTTGCTTACGGTGGTGATCAATGTCATGGCAGGATACGCCTTGGCAAAATACATTTTCCCAGGCAGAAACCTTATTTTCACCCTTATGATCGCCACCCTCATGATACCCCTGCAGGTCATCATGATTCCCATTTTCCTACAACTCAAACGTCTGGGGATGCTCAACAGTCTCTGGGGCATCATCATCCCTCCTGCAGCCACCCCGACGGGGATCTTCCTTGCCCGTCAGTATCTGGTGACACTGCCCGACTCCCTCATTGAAGCAGCACGCATAGATGGGGCAAAGGAGTTTTACATCTTCAGAAAAATCATCTGGCAGATGAGCCAGCCGATTGTGGCCACCATTGCAATCTTCAGTTTCATGTGGAGGTGGAATGATTTTCTCTGGCCGTTGATCGTCATCACTGACAACAAGAAACAGACGATTCAGCAAGCCTTGGCCAACTTTGTCGGGCAATTGCAAATTAATTGGTCTGAACTCCTTGCCATGACCACCATCGCCATCATTCCTGTCATTATTGTGTTCTTGGCCTTCCAGAGGTTCTTCTTCTCAGGCATCACCGCAGGTTCTGTAAAAGGTTAAGTAAAATGAAACATATCGTGCACACACTCAATGTATGCTCCCAAAAAGGAGATGCTACAGTCGTAGCCAAAGGAATAGGAGGGGCCATTGCCCTCCACTTCTTCTCCAGCGAAATCATCAAGGTAGAGTATCAGTTTGAAGGGATAGAGATCGACGCTTCCCTCACAAAAGCCAGTGAATATATCACCGAGCCTGCAAAAGACCAACAAAAGAAGGTGAACCTTTCCCTGAGCGAAGAAGAAGCCTATTTCTTCATCAAAACAGAACAGACCTCAGTGAAACTGGAAAAATCCCATGGCCTGGTCAGCATCTATTACAAGGGTATCCTCCAGCATGGAGGACGGGTAGGAAATGCAGACACCGTTGTTCCTTCTTACCAGATACGCTGCTTCACCAAACAAACAAGTAACGACTCCGTCAGCCGATTCAACTTTCCCCTACAAGAAGAGGATGCGTTCTATGGCTTGGGGGATAAAAGTGGCCTTCCTAACCGTAGAGGAAGACGCTTTTCAATGTTCAACCGTGACTCTCTTGGCTACGATGCCTCCAATTCCGATCCCCTGTATAAATCGATACCCTTTCTTATAAAGGTCAACACAGGAAACAAGGTACTTTGTGGAATGCTCTTCGACCAAGCCCTGATCAAAACCATCGATCTGGGAAGAGAAAGCCCTTACTACTTCTCCATTGAAGTGGAGGGTGGCCCCTATGGGTACGTAGTGTTCCTAGGAGACGACTACCACCAGGTGATGAAGAACTACTATACTGTCACTGGGTTTCCCGCATTGCCTCCCTTGTTCAGCTTCGGCTTCTTCGGTTCGTCAATGAACTATGTAGAACCTGACGACGCTCCGCAACGGATCCTCGATTACTTTTCCACGATTGAGAAATACCACATCCCTTGTGAGGGCATGTATGTCTCCTCCGGGTATCTGAAATCAGCAGAAGGTAAGCGCTACGCATTCCTATGGAACAAGCAGAAGTTCCCTGACTACCGCAGATTTCTCACAGAACTCTCCCATCGAGGCTACAACCTATGCATGAACATCAAGCCAGGCATCCTCTCTTCACACCCTTGGTACGAGAGGTTGAAGGAAAAGGGGTACTTCATACAGGATAGAAATGGCAATCCCTACCAGGAATTCTTTTGGGGAGGCGAAGCCTCCTTCATAGACTTCAACAATCCAGAAGCAAAAGACTGGTGGAAGGAACAGCTGAAGAAGCAGTACCTGGACCACGGATGTACAGGCATCTGGAACGACAACAATGAACTGGAGCTGGAAGACATCGACTTGGAATCGTATAAATGCAAAGCACTCTACCCCATCAAGATGGCTGAAGCTTCCTACGAAGCTTTCAAGGCAGAACACCCCGATCAACGGCCATGGGTATATTCAAGAAGCGGCTATGCAGGGATCCAACGGTTTGCCAGGACGTGGTCAGGCGATAATGTCAGTGACTGGAAGACCTTGAAGTACAACCAATACATGGGCATTGGGTTCGGGCTTTCGGGGCTTCCCTACTTCGGCCATGACCTGGGGGGATTCTTCGGTTCGTTCCCTGATGAAGAGCTGTTGGTACGCAGTTGTCAGTCTGCGGTATTCCAAGGGAGGTTTGTCATCCACTCGTGGCGAGAGGATGGCAATCCTACCGAACCCTGGTCCTACCCAGGGGCATTGGGACAGATTCGATCCCTGATCGAAGAACACTATCGTTTCATGCCCTATATATACACCTGTGCGTATGAAGCAGCTACCGCGGGAAAACCCTTGGAACGTTCGCTCCACCTCGAATACCCTCAAGACACACAGATACAAGAAGATGAGGTGAATGTTCTTTTCGGACCATCGCTGCTCAAGGTGATGGTCACCGACAAGGGAAAGGAAAGTGCTGAGGTGTATCTGCCTCAAGGAGAGATCTGGTATGACAAGCTGGGGAACGCATATCAGGGAGGAAATACCCATACAGTCAGCTATCCTTGCAATGGAGAGATCCAATGGTTCGTCAAGGAGGGGGCGGTACTACCAACAGCCCCATCTCTAAAACATCTCTCAACAGGCTTGTTTCCCTACGTAGAGTTCTTGGTCTTCCCTTCACACAGACAGAAGCTTTCACGGTATTTTGAAGATGATGGGAAAACGGAACTCCAAAGAGAAGAGTACAACATCTGGGAGTTCAATCTGGAGGATACTACCCTGCAGGTTACCAAGAAAAAAGGAAATGCAAAGGTGCGCAACCAAAAGAGGACCTTCTCGCTCATTGCACCCAAAGGCTATCATTTGGATGTAGAAAGTTTCGATCCAGAACAGATTCAAGAGGGAGAATCGATTACCATACACATTCTTGGATGACAAACAGAGGTATTCACCGTACACTAGGAGGATACCAGGGAGGAGAGATGAGCGACCAGGTGACAATAGTAGATGTAGCTGAACTTGCTGGAGTCTCTCCTGCCACCGTTTCCCATGCCCTCAATGGGAAACGTCCTGTGGGGAATATGACCAGAGAGAAAGTATTTAAGGCGATAGAAACCCTTGGGTATGTTCCTTCCTGGAATGCTTCGAGAATGAAGGGTGGAAAATCAGGAATCATCGGATGCTTGGCAGCTGACATCACTGAGACGTTCGTCAACCAGATAGTACGGGGCATAGAACATGGACTCACCGGGGGGGAGTTCTCCCTGTTCTTTGTCTCAGGTATCGAGTTCGGCAATGATCTGAAAAAAGCCTATGATTTTCTCAAGAGCCATAAGGTTGAAGGAATTCTGTTCTGCCACCATCTTCCTATCTGGAAGGAATTCAATCTCAATTCCCAGAATTCTACCATCCCCATCGTATCGGTGAACATGGTTACTCCGAATATGATTTCGGTTATACCAGACAACTACACAGGAGGGTATCAGGCTGCCGAACATCTGTATGGATGTGGCATGCGCAATCCAGCCATGATTTGTGGCCCATATGATCGACTATCAGTCCAAGACAGGCTCAAGGGCTTCTCACAAAGAGTCCAGGAACTCAAGCTTACCCTGCCAAACGACAAGTATTTTGGAGAGTATGACTACAGCCACGGCTTTGAAGCGACAACACGTCTTATGCAAGAGCATCCTGCAACCGACGGTATCTTCTGCGCCAACGACTACATCGCTGCAGGAGCCATAGCAAGCCTACAGAAAGCTGGGTATCAGGTGCCTCAGCAGGTTCGGGTAGTAGGATTCGACAACCGTGACTTCTCTGAGTTCTGGAATGTCCCCATTACGACCTTCGAACTTCCCCTTCAGGAGATGGGCATGCTGGGAGTCAGCATTCTCAAGCAAATTATCAATACCGGGGTGTATCATGCAGAGAAGAGAATCCTGCAATCCAAGATACTGCCAAGAGAAAGCAGCAGAGGATGAGATTCAGTGCTCCGTGAGAAGGAGTTTCTTCGTTTCTTACATTCCTCAAACTATAGGAAGCATCTGGGCCAGAAGGACACATGGAATTCTATTCAGTTCATTATCTCTAAGCCACAAGGTATAAAACCTAGAAAAGATCTTGAACCAGCTCAGCCTTCCCTGCAAACATCACCATATACGATTATACAGGACCTTTCCCTTCTGACTGACAGTGGCAACCCAAAGCTTCCATATATACTGTGCAGCCAACATTCTTTGATTGAATCCCGTTCATAGCCATGATGAGGTTCCGAAAGGGAGCCTTCCGCATGCGGAGGGCTCCCTGGAAGCTACTGTTAGCCGACCATTACCTTCAGGTCATCCTCAACAGTAGAGATTCCGGCAATGCCGAAGTTCTCAACCAGCACGTTCACCACATTTGGTGAAAGGAAGGCAGGAAGGGTGGGCCCCAGGTGGATGTTCTTCACCCCGAGGGACAACAGTGCCAACAGGACGATGACAGCCTTCTGCTCATACCAGGCGATGTTATAGGAGATGGGCAGGTCGTTGATGTCATCCAGTTCAAAGACTTCCTTCAGCTTCAAGGCAATGAGAGCCAAGGAGTAGGAATCGTTGCACTGACCGGCATCGAGGACACGGGGGATACCACCGATGTCGCCGAGGTTGAGCTTTATATACTTGTACTTTGCACAGCCGGCGGTAAGGATGACAGTATCCTGGGGCAGGGCTTTAGCAAACTCAGTGTAATAGTCTCTGCTCTTGGACCTTCCGTCACAACCACCCATGACAATGAAGCGCTTGATAGCACCACTCTTCACTGCATCGACAACCTTGTCAGCCAGGGCAAAGACCTGGTTATGGGCAAAGCCACCGATAATCTCTCCTGTCTCCAATTCAGTCGGGGCAGGACTTTTCTTGGCAAGCTCTATGATCTCAGTGAAATCCTTCTCTTCTCCAATTTCGCCTGCGATATGCTTCACACCCGGAAAACCTGTAGCACCGGTGGTGAAAATGCGATCCTTGTAGGAGTCAGCAGGGGCCACGATACAGTTGGTGGTCATCAGGATGGGACCATTGAAGGAGGCAAACTCCTGCTTCTGCTTCCACCATGCATTTCCATAGTTGCCATAGAAGTTAGGGAACTTCTTAAATGCGGGATAATAGTGTGCAGGAAGCATCTCAGAGTGAGTGTACACGTCAACGCCGGTACCCTGGGTTTGCTCAAGGAGCATCTCAAGGTCGCGTAAGTCGTGTCCGCTGATAAGGATGCCGGGCCTTGTGCCAACACCAAGCTTGACGTGGGTCATTTCAGGATTACCATACGCTGCGGTATTGGCACCATCAAGGAGGGCCATACCAGAAACACCGAACTTGCCGGTTTCCAAGGTAAGGGCGATGAGATCCTCAACACTCTTGTCCTCAAGAAGTGCAGCAAGGGTAGACTGAATGAATATATCAAGCTTTTCATCGTCCTTGATAAGGACGTTGGCATGCTTGCTATAAGCACTTACGCCCTTGAGGCCGTAGGTAATCAGTTCCTTAAGGCTGCGTACATCCTCATTGGTTTCGCTCATGACCCCTACTCCCTTGGCCTGGTCAAGGAAAAGGCTCTTGTCATCAGCCTCATATAGCGCTGCTGAGCTGAGGCCTTCCTTGCTGGAGAGCTGTGATAGCATAGTCTTCTTTGTCGCAAGGGTAAGAAGGATGCGCTCGATAATTATCTGTTCGTCAAAGTTAGCATTGGTGATTGTACTGAACAGGTTGAAGGTGACCATGTGGTTCACCTCCGTTGGAATAGCCTTCCCTTCTGAACGAAGCCTCGTCGTAACCTGGCTCAAGCCTTTGGTAACCCAAATGAGCAGATCCATCATGTTGGAAGTCTCTGGATCCTTCCCACAAACTCCCTTCTGGGTACATCCGATATTCCGTGAAGTTTCCTGACACTGGAAGCAAAAC
>DMAO01000067.1 GCA_003446545.1 Sphaerochaeta sp. | reverse complement strand
GAAACAAAGATTCTCAGGAAGACGGGATGGAGAACTCACATCCGCAGTAGTGCTGACGATACAGTCCAAGCTCTCTGCTGAGAACCAGGCTTCGGTCGAAGCCTCCCTTTTTCTTAAAGTCAAGCTCTTCAAAATGTGGAAACCGCTCCCCTACGCGGAAGATAGTCTTGCTATTCTTGAACCGACTGAGTGTCAGGGTTGTGCAGAAGTGTTCAAATCCCAGTTCTTCGGCCTTTTGGGAGGCTTCACTAAGGTTGTAGGCAAAGCATGCTTCACAGCGTCTGCCCCCTTCCTTCTCCGCTTCCAGACCGGTGACAGCCTCAAGCCAGCCTTCATGGTTCCATACCTCACGAATGACAGGCACTCCATAGGCTCGGGCTACAGCAAGCAGGGCTTCATAGCGAAGGTCTGCCTCCTCTTGGGGGAAGATGTTGCTATTTGAGAAGAATAAGGTGGGCTTCCACCCTTCTGTGAGCATTCGCTCAATACTTGCAGTACTGCATGGCCCGCAGCAAGCGTGAACAAGAATAGTACGATCATCCATGTCTGGAGTGTACAATTTGCAAACCTCTCTTGCAACCTCTAATCATTCACGATACATTATTTGTTGTGTGCAAAGGAGACCTTATGAAGAACAAGAAAAATCTGGGACTTTGGCTTTCCCTTCTCATTTTTTTGGGCATCACCGTCCTACCTACCACCCCTGTGGTCAAAATTGGCATTGCCCTTATTCTGGTTGTTGGTTTCATTTTCTGGAAGCGGAGCATCTTCTTCTATATCCAGGGCAACAGACATCTTGCCAAGAAGGATCAGCAACAGTGGCATAAAGCCTGGCCACTCTACCAGAAGGCCTTGCATAGCGGCCTGGTCCCTGCCTATAGGATCACCATTGCCAGCATGTACATCCAGCGCGATGATGCAAACGAAGGTAAGGCCATCATCGAGGAATACCTTGCACAAGAGAAGAAGAAAGAGGACGTTGCCCTGACCAACATTGCCAAGACCATGCTCTCGATGGTCTATTGGATGGAAGATGATATGGATAAGGCTACTGGTTTGGTCAAAGAGGTCTACGACAGTGGCTACCGGGACAAGAACCTTTTCATCAACTATGGCACCTATGCCCTGGAGCAGGGGGACCTAGCTACTGCACATATGCTTGTTGAGCAAGGGAGGGAGTATGAGAAAACGAGCCCAGGCATCCATGACAACCATGGTTGGCTCTGCCTGCTTGAAGGCAAGTGGGATGAGGCAGAAGAAATCTATACTACCCTAGTGGGCAGAGGCCCTACGTTCCCCGAACCGTTTCTCCATGCAGCACAGGTAAAGATACACTATGGGAAGGTGGGAGAGGCTTTAGAGCTGTTTGAAAAGGCCCTTCTAGCGCGTTACTCCAATACAACCAGCATCAGTAAAGAGACCATAAGGGCCCTGAAAGAAAGACTTGAGGATCCCAAGACAAGAAGATCCGGTGCTTTGGAGATAGAGCAGAATACTACCCTTGTAGCTTCAGGCAAACTGCCCCCAGCTCTTTCAGAAACCTTTGGGGAAGAGCATGGTCTTGTCCTCTCTGGCTTTGCCAAGGAAAAGGAAAAGCCCAAAAACAAACAGGAAGCCAAAAAGCAGAACTTGCCAGAAGAGGATTACACCCCCAATACCGACCTCACAGAGGCCGATTTGGAGTATGCAAGAAAGCATGGGGGTGACACTAGAGTGTGATAGTAAACCAGAGTCCCCAGACAAACCCATCCACACTCTGATCCCATCCTCCATATAGGGTGACTGGCAGGGTTCTGATGCCCAATAAGGACAGTTCTGTGTGCAGTTCCAAGCCCAAGGAGAGAGAGGGCTCCCATGAGGCATCCTCATTCCACAACAGGTCGAGATAGGCCCCTACACTGCTCTTCTCAAAGATAAACAGCTCAGCGATGGTGGGCTTGTAATTTTGTGGGGTGTATCCCAAAGTCAGCGTGGTAACCACCAGGTGGTTAGCACTGTTGGGTGTTGTTGTTGACAGGTCATGCCCCTGGGAGTTCAGAGCCACATTGTTGGTCCTGAATCCGTCAGAAAGGAAGAGCGGTACATTACCGGCCCCATCGAGAGCAAACCTTGCAGTCCCTGTGATATCCCCAAACAACCCTGTTTTCCTGTGCAGTACCGATGAACCCAAGGTCCCAGACAAGAATGCACGGCTCTGTTGATAGTCGCCAAGTATCTGGTAGGAGAAGGAGAAGACTCCCTTTTCAGAGCCAAATCCCTGCCTCTGGGGAAGCATCATCTTGGTCTCTATAGTGGAGGAGAAAAGAAAGGTATTCTCTGGGCAGAAGGGAGCAAGGTCTCCAAGCCCTGGATTCGAGATATGTTCCAGGCTCTCCAAAAGTCTTAGTCTGAGTGCATCGTCCAGAAGAGTAATTCTGCCATCGAGTAACAAGCCGGCAGAATAGAGCGGCTTCTCTTTTGCCCAATCCCAGGCGACTGCACTATCGAAGGAAAGCTTGAAGTGATTGAGGAAATAGTAATCCAGCTGGCCTCGTAAAGCAGGGGCTGCACTCATGTTCTCATTGGTATAGGTCTGGAAGGCCATCCCGGTATTGAGAAAGAGATCAAGATCCCCGGAACGGAGCGTATATTTCATCCCTAGGAAGTTGGCATCCTTAAGATGGGAGTCATCGTTTTCACTTCTTTCTGAATCAAAGCCCAATCCCAAGAGGTGTGTAGTTTCCTGAAGCTTACTGCGTGAGAAGATAGTGTGGCGATCAAGGCTTGCTCCCATCTTTTCAGACAAGATTGCACGCCGCTCAACCAGAATAGCATCCATTGGTGGTTTGGGAAGTCCTGTAAGGGCTTCTTTCTGCAAAAGTGCTGATTGGTACCCCTTCCTAGCCAATTCCTCTACAGCTGAGAATTCCATGAATGAGACATCTTCAACGGCACAACGAATCCAGATGACATCAGAAGCGTGTTCCTTAAGCTCCTCTACCCCTTTTCTCCGCTTTCCTATGTCAATGGAAACATTGAGGATCGTAAGGGGATTACGCAGGTTCAAGGTTTCCATATCATAGAATGTGGTGGATACAATCACCGAGTCGGCGTACTCATAGGCAAGGTTTACCGGCACTAGGTTGGTAATGCCGCCATCAATGAGGAGGTGCCCCTTATACTCAACTGGAGGAAAGTACACAGGCAGGGCATAGGATGCTCGCAAGACGGTATAGAAATCCCCTTCAGCCATATATACCTGACGGCGGGTTACCAAATCTTCTGAAATGACAATTATCGGTATGGGCAGCTCCTCCAACTTCAGGTCAGGGCCAAGGAAGGAGGCAAGGACTGCATTGAAGCGAGATGACTCCATCAAACCTCCCCCAATGGGAAAAGTCAGGTCGAAGAGCGATTGCATAGAGACACCGGTGATACTTTCGAGAATCTGGTCCACAGTCATACCGGCGGCATA
>DMAO01000282.1 GCA_003446545.1 Sphaerochaeta sp. | reverse complement strand
ACTGCCTCACCATCTCAATCTTATCCAGTTCCTTCAATGCTGCGGGGACCGTCATGAAATTCGCCTTCTTATCATTCTTGAGCACCTCATCCTTGAGGCTTGTGTATATCTTGGACCTGATGATGAGTGCGACGAACTCGATGAAGATCTTTGCAGAGGCTGATTCGTCCGAATAGACTCGCAGGCTCTTGTTCCCAAGATATGACTTGTCGCCACGGAACAGCTTCTCGGATGCATCCCGACTCTTATAGAGGCCGATGGCCTCCCTAGCAGTCATCTTTGCGGAAGTGACGATGGAGAAGTATCCGCAGAGCCTGATTTCCCTTTCTATGGAGGCAGCCTGCTCCTTTGCAAAGAGGAACCTCTTACCGTCCTCGCTGTAATAGAGGTCAAAGTATTCGGCATAGGCCTTACCGAAACTGACTTCCTTCCCCTCATTCCTTTTGAGCAAGGCTGACATGTGAGCGATCTTCGCCTCAAGGGCATCGCGCTCGGCGTGTTCCTTCGAGATGCTGTAAAAGAGATGGAAGTATCTCTCACAGGTGTCACCCTCATACAGCTGATGCCTGACCGTGGTCCCATACACGTGATATTCCCCTATCGAGCAGAGCCTTTCCTTCTCGAACGTGCCCTGCCTCTCAGTGATGAGGGAGGAGACGAGATTGCCCATGCCCTTCACCATGATTACGAAATCATAGCCGCAGGAATCCATGAACTGTATGTTGGGCCTGCTGAAGTGGCCACGGTCAAGGATGAAGCCCACCTTCTTGTAGCCGTAGGCCTTTGCCTTCTTTAGCATGTACTGCAGTTGGGAGACATCGACTATCGAACCCGGATACTCCTCATAGAAGAGGGGCTCCCTATTGTCGGTGTCATAGGCAATGGCATAGCTGGAGATCCTTACACCCTTGTCATCCTTTGGCTTCCCATATTCCAGCATCTCAATATCACCTGCCTGGCAGTTCTTGTTGGTGGAATCGTAGGAAATGTAGATTTTCTCCCTATGGTTGCGCTTCCCGTTCCATTCGTTCAGGAAAGCCACGCTCTGGTCGGTTGTGACCGACTGCAGGAAATCGGAAACCTTGGAATCGCTGTACATCCTCATAGCCTTGGTGAACAGCGGATGGGTGTAGGCAAAGTCAGGATAGTACTGCCCTGCATTGTTCTCACAGATGATGGAGTATGCCGCAAGATCCAGGAAGAGACCGCTGTCACGGCCTATTATCCTTTCGATCATCGCATCAAGGCAATAGCCGGCGATGATTTTCCTGATGACGAGGAACGAGCCGACCTTGAGGCAGCTGCTTCTTTGAGCCAAGCCCTTTTCCTGGGGAAGTTCAATATCGGGGAAGTACTGGAGGAAATTCTGGTTCGGGTACATCTTTGTATCATCGGCCTCATCCTGTTTGCCGATGGTGGAACGCAGCGGTGTGTTGTACTGTTTCTTAGGGTCATAGACACGGCCATACTCATAGTTGATGTAGGTGGTGCCTCCTTTTTTCCTTCGGGTAATCTTACCCTGCACATCGGGTATTTCAATAAGAAAATCAAGGTACATGTGGCCTCCTATTTGAGTAGTAAGTACTACTCAAATAGGATACCAGATATCCTGGAAAAAGGCAACAAAAAAACCTCAGAACTTGTTGCATTTCTGAGGTTTAGACAATTATCATTTGGCTGATTCTGCTATTGAGTGGTAAAAATCACAGGAAGTTCACATATTCATGCAAATCACCATGACTGACCCTTGTCCTTGCCTTATCCGCTATCGATGGCATCTCTTCTCGTCACCCTAGGCACCCAATCTAGAAGAGTTCCTTTTGGATATACTCTTTCCTATGCAACTTCTTTTTAATTCTGGCTATGGCAGTCTTCTTCCCCAATTTTGTATATAGGGCAAGGGCATCCTCAAAGCGAAGCATAGCTTCAAGTGTTTTTGCCATACCAAGGTAATCATTTATTTTCGTGTAGCACCGCAGAGCATCGGAGAAATACCCATTTTCCTGATAGACCTCAGCTGCCCGCTTGTAACTTTCCATTTCTTCATGGTAAAGCGCCACTTCTTTGTGCAATCCGGCCCTGTAGCAAAAACCTAGTATCCTTGATGAATCCACACGATTCTTCTTGAGGAACTCAAGCGCTTGAACCGATCGTGTGGGAGCGAGACTGAACAGCAGGTAGTTGTGCATATCAATAGGCAGGTCCTGTAGTTCCGTATCCAGGGTAGAAGGAAGGTTCTCCTGGGCAAGTGTTATCAGAAGGGTATCGTTAGAAGAAACAGCACGAGTCATAATCCGTTTCTTGAACTGGTCGACAAATGATTTTTCCATGGCGATGCTATCACTGACTACCATGAAAATATGGTTGAGATACCGGATGTCAATGACCAGGTCGTTGAAGGCTTTGGGTGCCCGATCAGATGGGTAGAGCATCCAGAAGGATGCCAGATAGGTTTGTATGATTTCTGAAAGATCGAAGGGCGTATTCCCTGCATGGAGTTTTGCCAGCAGCTCCAGAAGTATCCTCTCGTATGTATTATATGTCAATTCCCCAAAGTTCCGATACCTTGACCTCCTGAGAAGCCGCTCAAGATAGCTTTTGGAGATGGAAAGGCTTCTTTTCCTGCTGATGAACTCGAGCCCCTTTTCCGATTTGTCCATTTGCATGAAATAGTCGAGCACTTCCTCGTCACGACCCTCGACTAGCAAGGCGGACTTGAGAACCCCATCAGACTCGTTCACAGCATGGAAGCGTGTGAGAGCCTTGCCGTACTGCTTCTTTCTGTAATAGAACTCAGCGGTCTCATAACACGCCTGAATCTGGTTCTGATCATAGCGTCGCCCCTTTCTCATACGGGAACGCAGGATATCAATCACCTCCAGATACGATTCTTTGTCCCCAATCTCCTCATATAGATCGATAGCCTGCTCTGTCTTATCAAGGGCGGTATAGCAGATGGCGGCCATTTTTTGTTCCCCTGCCTGCAGATATTCTTCAGCGGCCAGTCCAACCTGATTTTTATGGAAAAACAGGGTTGCAGCTTCGTTATGCTGCAGTATGGCAGCATACCGTATCCCAGCCTTGATCATCGATCGGGAAACAGTCTCCATTTCCTTCGCTTCATCAAGCAGCTGTCTCTTCTGTTTCCTAGAGCCGTTGGCGTAGAGGGCGTACTCTTGGATTGCCAGCTTGTACTCCTTGCGTTTCTCATACAGGGCACCCAGCTGATAGTGTTCACCAAGGGCGGTATGACAAGCAATTACATCATTCCAAGCCTTCAGGCGGATATAGATGGGGAGAGCTGAAGCATGATCTCCCCCGGCCACGTAGTAATCAGCAGCCTTTCTCGGTTGCTTCAACCGCTTGTAACAGAGCGCGGCTTTCAGGAACTCCCCAGCAGCAGCATAATTTTCGCCTGCCAGCCTGTACGAACGTAATTTGAAATAATACGAACCCAACTGGGGGTAGGCCTTGGCCTTTTCCCAGTTCTCCACCGCCCGGTCAAAGCGCTTCTGCCGAACCCAAAGCTCAGCAGCCTCGGCATACCGCCTCTCGGTCTCCAACAAGGAGATTTCACAGGGGATTATCCGATCCTTGCGTTTCAACTCCTTCCAGAGGGTGAGCGCCTTGGTATACGAGCCTGCATCCTCATAATCCTGGGCTGCATCAGCCTTTCTCCCACGGGATAAGAACAGCGTTGCCGATTCAAGATAGAGCTTCGCACATCTCTTGATATATGCTTGGCACACATCAAGCATTGTATCATTGGAGCTGTTTCGATAGCATTCGGCGGCGACTGAGTAGTACTCCCTGTCAAAGAAGTAGTCGCCTTGGGCGTCCCACTCCTTAGCAGACGATATACGTTTCCAAATCTGCTTGAGCGCATCCTTTTCCTCTGTGCTGAAGATATGCGGTGCCAGAGCCTCAACCTGCCATACAGGAGAGGTTCGTGCCCCATCGTAAATGATCAGGGTGTTTCTTGCCCTCGTCACCGCCACATACAAAAGGTTTATCTCGTGCCTGATCAAGGGAAGATGGTTTGTATCGAGGATGTTTTCCGCAAGGATCCTACGCCAGATATCCGATGACTTGGCATCGGATGAGAATTTCCACAGGAGCACGGTATCAAACTCAAGGCCCTTCGCTTCATTGATGGTAAAGACGAGCTCGGTATTGAGAGCTTTCATCAGCTTCCGTTTCTCACCCTCGCTCCGTACGAGGATAACCTGTCCTGCTGCGGTAGAAGCCACCTCCCGGCTCATCTCCACCTCTGAGATACCATGAATGAGATAGGGTGGACGACCATTGAATTTCCACTCCTCCATCTGTTCATATCCACTGATCCCCACCAGTTGCTGCTTCAGTTTGAGCAAGGCGTTGGAAAGCTTGACCACACTGCCAACACAACGGAAGTTGAGATGCAGGTGCTGAACAGCCGGGACCGGCAGGCCTTGCTCGTAGTAGCGGTTCTTCAGCTCCTCCCAACGGAATCCACTGGGGTTGATGATCTGTTTGGGGTCACCTGCACACACAAGGTTCCCTGGCTTTTTGGAAAGTTTGAACAGGAGGGTGAGCTGGATATCTGAAAAGTCCTGCACTTCGTCACTTACGACCAGATCCCATTGGAACTGGTCACCGATCTGTTCCAAGGCTACTATTGCGCGCCTACAGAGATCGATCTCATCAAAGCGCTTTTCAGCCTCAATCTGAGTTTGATAATATTCGGCTATGCTGTAGATTTCCTTACGGTCATAGAGGAAGTTGGGGGCTCTCTTCTTGCCCAGTTCGCTGTACTCCGCTAGCGAGAGCAGAGGTGAGCTGAGATGGCTCTCCTTTGTTTCGAGGATACGCATAATCTCACCAAGGACAAAAGCGAAGGTTGCATAGTCGGTTTGCTGACTAGGCAAGGAGAGCTTCTGCACAAAGTCGGTGAAGTCGGTGCAGGCACTCTTCTTTTCGATGATCCTTTCGAATTTCTTGCTGAAATCATATGCTTTCAAAGCCAGAAGTGAGTCTTTCAGCTGACGTAGCTGGATAGTGGTAAGAGAGTTGCCCAGGTATCGTGTTATAAGAAAGCGGTAATGGCTCATGCTTACAGGAGGATTCGCCCCCTTAATGATGGAGCGAATCTCCTCCCATACCAAAACAGGATCATACTTCTTCGCAAGGCTATGTCGGTTGTATATCTCAATGAAACCCTTCAGGTCCACTTCCTGTTTCAGGTCCTGGTGGAGCCCTGCAGCAGCAAGGATCTCCAGAACCAGGGTGCGCAGCATAGCAAACCGGACTTTTCCGACCTTGTTCTCCAAGGAGGAGTGAACTATCAGGCCCCGATAGAGCTTCTCTGAATAATCCCTGAGGAAATTACTGCAGGTGACAAACAGCACATCCCCGCCGGCATGGCTTCCTTTCAGCAGATAGTAGATCGCCAGTGTGGTCTTGCCACTGCCTGCAGTTCCTGACAAGAGTACAGGGGGTTTCAGGTTGAGCACATCCTGCTGCTCTCCGGTAAGATAGAGAAAGAGCTCAAAGAATTCTGGATTGTTCTTCCCCAAGAGCCTCTTCAGCTGTTCATCACCGATATCCATCCATTTCTGGGGGCCATAATCCTCAAACACCTTCTGCTCGATCGATTCTTGGGAAAACAGATTATCTGCGAGGGAGTCGATGAACAGGTCGTCCATGCTCTCTTCACTAGTGGCTTCAAAGTTCAAGA
>DMAO01000237.1:3173-3817 GCA_003446545.1 Sphaerochaeta sp. | reverse complement strand
ACAATGAAGCGAAAAGAAATTCTAGGTCGTTTTATAGGAGAGATCTCAAACTTCATGCTGGAAAGCAACCCCCTCAGGCTGGTTGTCTCTCTTCATCAGGAAGAAGATGGAGCACATATCAGTTTCTTTGACGATCACCCTAGGTCAGAGGCAGAGTTGGAACAGATTCGCAAATCACTCAACCCCAAGGCACCACGTCCTGAACTGGCCCAATACTATGGGATGATGGCAGGGCATGATATGACTTGGGGAGCAAGGCTCAAACTCATTGGGTGGCAGATTAAGCATGCAACTGTCTCCAACTCAGACAGTGGTCTGCAGATAGACCTCTGGTTGGGTGGTGACGCCTTCAAGCCAGAGGACTTTACCTTGGATAAGAAAATCTAGGAGGCTCTAGTGCCGCTTCCATCTGGTTGTTGCGATCATGTTCTTCCCTCAAGGTTGATCACATGCTTTGCCCCTACTAGCTTTGCTTCCTCAAGGTCATGCGTTACAAGAATTACCATCTTGCCTTCGGTTCTTTCTCTTGTATACGCGATAACCTGTTGTTTTGTCAGTTCATCCAAACCCTTGAAGGGCTCATCTAGTACGAGCAGGTCATAGGTAGCCAACAAGGCACGAACGAGGGCTACCCTTCTCTTCAT
>DMAO01000237.1:0-3072 GCA_003446545.1 Sphaerochaeta sp. | reverse complement strand
CATAGGCGATCTTCCTGAAAGACAGAGCTGATCCGAACCTTTTCGAAGGAAGACAGCGATCCCTCATCGGCCTCTTCAAGGCCCATCAGAAGGCGCAACAGCGTGGTCTTTCCCGACCCGGAGGCACCAAAGAGAACATTCACCTCTCCTGGGTACAAGGTGCAGCTAAACCGATCGAATACAACAGTATCACCATACCGCTTGGAGATTTCCTGAATCTGCATCTTTTTCATAGGTGCTCCATTTTCAGCATCACCCTGTCCAAAAGAACTAGGAAGACCTTTTCAAACCATACACTCATGATGATGATCACCAGCGTCCAGGCAAACATATCCGGAGTATCCAGATAGATCTTTGCCTGGTACAACTGCTCTCCTATGGAGCCCTGGGGAAGCCCTATCACTTCTGCTGCGATACCAGCTTTCCAGCTCAGCCCCAAGGCAACCGAACATGCCGAACGGAAATAAGGAAGCACTTGGGAGAGATAGATATAGCGGATACGCCTGTAGGTAGGGACCCTGAACACCTGTGCCATCTCCAACAGTTTTTCATCAGTGCTTCGTATGCCCATCAACACATTGGTGTACATGAGGGGCAATACCATCAGGAAAGAGATGAAGACCGATAAGTTTTGGGGGGAAATCCAGACAAGGGTAAGGATTACAAACGAAGCGACAGGGGTTGCCTTTATCATCTGTATGGGAGGAGCCAGGAGCTCCTCAACCCAATGAAAGCGATAGGAAAAGATTGCAAAGAGCACTCCCATAAGGGTTGCCAGGAGAAAGCCCCCAGCAATCCTTGAGAAGGAATATCCGATAGAGCGCCAGAAGGAACTGACTTGAACCTGTTCAAAGAGGTGGAGAATTACAGCGGTCGGAGAGACTAGCAAGATATCCTGACCTAGGGTCATGGCAACCAGTTGCCATATCCCTAGCCAGAAAAGAACCGACCAGACTCTGATAGGGCCTCGCCTATTAGCGGATGAAGTAGAATTCATCGGAAGGGAGTGCTCCACCTACACTCTTGGGATTCTGGTCGAATAGGACAGTCAGGTAGCCAGAGAGTTTGCTCTGCATCTCCTTACCGTCAATATAGGTGATATTACAGTAAGGCAGGGCCTTCAAGGCTACAGGGGCAGGAACAATATTCAGGGCCCCTATTAAAGATGCGGCCTCTTGGTGATGTGACTGAACATAGGCCACTGAATCTGCATAGTGGTCAAGGAAGCTGGAGACAGCCTCTGGATGGTCAGCGATGAAGGAAGTACGACCAACCACTACACCGGTCACCATGGTGCTGGGGAAAGCCTGTGTACCCTGGATATCCTCCCAGAGCTTAGTCATATCAAGAGCAACGCGAATACTAGGATCCTTCATCATGGCAGCGGTGGCAAAGGGCTGTGGCAACACTGCTATGCTGTTTGGCTTCTGTGCCAAAGCTGCAACACACTCCACAGTCTCGCTCTTCCACTCGATGCTCATATCCTCTATGCCATATGCATTGAGCAGATACTTGAGGGCATACTCGGGTGATGCTCCCTTTCCAGTGGAGAAGATGGTCTTACCAGAGAGGTCTTCGATGGAAGTAATCGTATCACCACTTTCCATGATGTATAGGACTCCAAGGGTGTTGATTGCCAGGACCCTTAAAGCACCCTTGGTATTGTTGAACAATACAGAGGAGAGGTTGGCAGGAATTGCTGCGATATCGACATCACTTTTTACCAGCTTGGTTACCACTACATCGATGGTCGCCAACTCATCAAAGGTGTAGGCATTACCATCCATCACGCCTTTTTTAGCCTCTTCCATCAGAGAGACCATTCCCATGGCAGTAGGACCTTTCATAGCCAATACCCTGACATCAACTATTTCTTTTTCACCTTGTGACAGAGCAGAGAGGTCAACATTGACACCCTCTTTCGCACCTGCTGCAAACAGGGCGACACTGCCCAACACCAATACCAGTAGGATCAGACAAAACTTCTTCATACAAATTACTCCTGTGCCGTATAGGCACCATGCATATTTCATTACTGAAGAATACTCTCCAGAATCTTGCGGTTTGTCACCCGTACAGTTGAGCCGTCACTGTCTACAGCTCCCAACTTTTCAAGTGAGGCGAGTTCCCTAAAAAGGGAAGCTCTGCTGATGCCTAAAGGAAGGGCTAAAGAAGCCTTGGAAACTAGGGACAACTCAGGATTCTCGGCTGTGGTGTGGCTCACAAGATGTTCAGCAACCTTTAATCGGGCAGACGTGAGGGAGAGCTGTTCGATGCGCCTGATCAAGAATTGGATTTTACGGTTGCAGAGCTTTGCATATTCAACCATTGCTAGGGGACTCTTGAGTATTGCAGTTCGCAACACATCTTTGCCAACAGAGAGAAGCACACAATCGATCCGGCACTGCAACAGCGTGCGAAGATCCTCTTCTTCAAAGAGATTGCTTATGCCAAACACCTCTGACTTACCCAAGGTGGAAACAAGTATTCTTGTACCATCGAGGGCGACACTGAACACATCAAGCTCCCCTTCTTCCACAAAGACAGCCAAAGAGGCAGAACCATCGGTATCCCCCACTACCTGTCCTTTTGGGCAGGATATCCGTCGTAATGAAGAGGGAGTAAGCGTTTTGGAATCGAGTAACAATTCCAGTAGAGTATGGTCAGGAAAGAATTCAGTTTGCATACATATCCTTAGTAGCCTATAGCCATCATTATAGCCATATCATCCTAAATACTACCGCATAACCAACAAAAGAGCAGTTTTTACCGTCTCATTTGAGACTGTAGTAAGGCTACCATGGAAATGAAGGTTAATGCAACAAGGGACCTATAAAAGATGGGGTTTCGGTCTTCTTCAAGGGACACAATCACTGTTGCTTACCCGCAACAAGGAGAAAAGCTAATAAGGATACTGCAAAGATTGAGAATTCATTCTTAGATTACTACCTCATTCATGTACAGGACCACCAAGAAGAACACCCTTTGTCCATAGCTCACCAAGAGAATAATCTTCCAACCAAACATCCAATGAATTAGAATTCAGCCGGGTAAAGGTAGACTGTCCTTCCA
>DMAO01000287.1 GCA_003446545.1 Sphaerochaeta sp. | reverse complement strand
GCACCCTAAGGATGAAACGTTACAGTTCTAGAGTAAAAAAATTTGCCTTCCCAATAATCCAGAACGATGGCCGAAAAAAGAGTTTCTAGAGTTCCATAATGACACTGTATTCGAAACGTTTATGGACAATAAGAGATTTTCCTTTCTTGAATAACCAAAAGCTACCCAGCTGAGACTGCAGCTTTTTCATCAGTGTCAGCCTTCTCAATTATATAGGAATACAAGTCCGGCTGTACGCTGGGATGCACCCTGAAGTGCATCTCGACTACAGGAAGGACCTTTCCCTTGCTGCTTATCTTTTGCTTCTGTTCATCTGAAACAAACGACAATTCACCCATATAATAGAAAGCCCTGCCCTCGTCATTGCTCTTCTGCACAAACAGGAGTGTCTGCATAGGTCCCAGTTCTCCTCGAATATAGCGTGGTTCGATGGAATCTAGCCTCACATTATTGCGAGTCTCCCATTGAAACAAATCCCTGGAAAGGAATTTGTCATGGTAATCGATGCTCGCATCAATGTTTTGGCTATCCTTATGGTAGGTAACAAAGACAGGACAGGTCCTCGTGGCTTTGTGAACCTTGTAACCATATATGGTTGCAGACTCATCCTTCTTCCAGTTCAGCAGACGGCAGACCTCTTGGCGGGTATATTTCTGATACAGTACCAGGTCATGCTCATCCCTCCCCTCCAGGTAGTGTTGTCTGTACTCAAACTTGCCAAGTGCGAGAATATCATCCACCTCAGTATGATAGGCCTTATTTTCCAATAAGGTGATAAACTCGTTTGTCGGCACTAACGTTCCTTGTTCCCAGACACAGTATGAAAGCTCCCCAAACGCTACTGCCTGAGCCTTTTGGAAGAACCCTCCTAGCAACAGGTCAATTGCTGAGAGTATTGAGGCTTCCCTGGCTGTGAAACCATAAGCCTGCCGTACCAACCCTTGCAGACTCTCGACATGTAAACCTTTCTTCCTTTGCATAAGGGCAGAGAGTATCATAGCCTCATAAGGGCGCTGACCATAACAGAGCACTTTAGAGAGGAAATTGAGACTCTTCAGATGCAAGGGAGAAAGCTCCGTATGACCATCGAGTCCAATACAACTCTTGAACTGATAGTAGTTCCTGGAATATTCAATGAAGGCTAAGGGCGTAATCGCATGCAAGCGGATAAAATCAATCATGGTAGGAATCCTGCCGACCTTTGAACGGACCTTCAGGAACTCTTCCTTGAGAAGATTCTTTCTCTGAAAGGATGCTGCATTGATAGATTCGTAGATTCTCTCTTTGGCAATCCTGTCGAAGCTTACTGTAGAACTTCCCTGCAGGCTCAAGCTCCCTCCGCTGACAAACCTGCGTAGCGTATCCTTCTTATAGCTGTTGTCCCCGTAGAGGGCTATGGGAATCATATAATTGTTTGCATAGTTTGCAATGAAATCAATTACCGTAAGATATTCCTTTCCTGGATACTTTCGCAGGCCCCTGCCCAATTGCTGAACAAAGATTATGGCTGACTGGGTGGGCCTGATCATAACCACTTGGTTGAGGGAAGGAATATCAATCCCCTCGTTTAGGATGTCCACGGTAACCAGGTATTCAAGCATCCCTTCCCCATCATCCATCTCCAGGCGGGCAAAGGCATCATCCCTGGCATAAGCGGAGTCAGTACCACGCACATCCAAGGTTTTCAGACCCAAGGCATTGAGCCCCGCTGAAATCTCCCGAGCATCTTTATTGCGGCTACAGAAGATCAGGCCACGACGACGATAGGTGCCTATGCTGTAGCGATCTAGCATCTGCTTGATCTTCACAATCCGCTGACCTATCTCTACTGAGGAAAAGAGTGAAAGGTCGTCAAGGCTTGCATTGTCCACACTCAGATCTGCTATGCCATAGTAGTGAAAGGGACAAAGGAGATCGGCCTCCAAAGCCTGATGCAGCCTGATCTCATAGGCGATGTTATGGTCAAAGAGGCTGTAGATATCCACGTCATCGGTTCGCTCTGGAGTGGCTGTCATGCCCAGTAGAAAAGAGGGTGTAAAATAGGATAGGACCTTACGGTAGGAAGCGGCACCACTATGATGAACCTCATCAACGACAATATAGTCAAAATGGTCAGGAGCAAAAGAATGAAGTATCTCATCCTTTGAAAGGGTCTGTACCATGGAAAAAAGATACTGCACATCAATTTCAGAGAAGCCTCCCCCCAACAGGCCGCAGGAAATCTCCTTTCCCAATACCTGTTGAAAACTGCGCATCGCCTCCTCTGCTATCTGTTGCCTGTGCACAATAAACAAGAAGCGTCTGGGTCTCTGAGCCTCAACATCGAATGCTGCAAGATAGGTTTTGCCGGTCCCTGTCGCTGAGATGAGCAGGGCCTTGGACTCTCCTCGGGAGCGAAGCTCATCGAGGGAGGCCAATGCTTCGCCTTGCATGTAGTTGGGTACAATCTCCCCTTCCTTGTATGCCCGTTCTGGTATGGGATCTCCAGCAAGGACAGGAATAAAGCCAGAATTTCTTGTACAACTCTCATAGATTTTTCTGTATTGTTCCACCCAAGCAGGGCTTACAACAACAGCCTCCTGCCAGACAAGGTCAAACTCTTCCTGGGTCTTTACCAGCAGTTCTCCTTCGGAGAGGGAGACCAGATGAACATTCCATTCCCTGTTGGTTGCGAGCGCACCATGGGTAATGTTGGAACTACCCAAGACAAGAGAGGAATACCCTTTATCACCATGGTGAAACAGATACCCTTTTGCATGGAAGGATTTCTCACTGTAGACCCGTACTTCAATGTTGGGGAATTTAGTCATGAGATGTTCGATGGCATTTGGGTCGGTAAAGTTCAGGTAATCTGAGGTAAGGATTTTCCCCCTGATGTTCCGGGCCTCTGCATCATGGAGGCCCTGTTGCAACATTGCCAAGCCACCTGCTGTGATGAATGCAACAGAAAACTCGAAGGAGGTGCAGCTTTCAAGTTCTTTGAGCAGGGTGGTGAGCACCTTGCTTCTTGGAGGGTCGTTCAACACCAGGTGCGGTCGGAATTCTCCAGAGGAACCTATGGAAGCATTGAGAAACCCAGTCTCCAAGCTCTTTGGAAGCAACTCATGTATGTTTTGATCCATCTTCTATTCCAACAAGGCAGAAACTGCCTTGACGAGAGGAAGGTCAGCTTCTGCCCAAGAGACAGAGTAGAGCTGGTCTTTTTCCAGCCACTTGGAGGCCAGGTGTTCACTGAGGGTGGGTTCATCACCAACGATTTCACAGAGATAGCCATGGAGAGTCAAGGAGAAGGTCCTGTACTGGTGTTCAACGCTGAGTATGTGCCTTCGAACTGAAATTTGTGTTCCAAGTTCCTCAAAGATCTCCCTGACAATGGCATCCTCACCCTTCTCTCCCGGTTCAAGCTTCCCACCAGGAAACTCCCATCTCCTGGCTAGTTCACCCCCATCCCCACGCTGGGCTGCAAAGACCTTGTTATCTTGTATGATTACCGCAGCCGCCACCTCAATATGCTTCATCGCCTGTACCCTCTGATGAGTATCTTAGCAGCAGTCCTGGCTATGATCCAGGAGAAATGCCATTTTTCTCAGATTAGGGCAAAGGTCTCCCATTAAACAGGTCTCAACTCCTGTTCCTTGGCTTCTTACCAGGATTATTCGCATATTGCAGGGGTAAATATCAAAAATATCAATAAATCCACAATGATTTTCAAGTAGTCATAAGTGCAGATTGACATTATCTGGCGTCCATGGTAACATGCAGTTGCTTTAGTTTTTTGAGTTGCAGCTAGTCCGTTTTCCTATCTTAGTATGTATGCATTCTTTACTGAATCCTCCAGCAGACAGGCAAAAAAGTTCAAGACTGCGCCAAATAGAGCAATATTATGAATACAGGCTAAGCCTGTAAAGGATGCTTTTAATGGCAAAGAAAATTTACGTTGGTAACATGAGTTACAACACCTCCGAAGAAGAACTTCGGGACCTGTTTGCACAGTACGGTAACGTTCTGTCTGCTAATATCATCATTGACCGCGAAACTCGTCGCCCCAAGGGCTTTGGTTTCGTAGAGATGGAAGAGGATTCTGCTGCAGAAGCCGCTATCTCACAGCACGACGGTAAGGAAATCGATGGCCGTAACCTCCGCGTTAACGAAGCCATTGCAAAGCCTCGCCCATCTTACAATAACAACCGCTACTAGTCCTCGGACGACCTAGCAAAGAGGGAACCTGCAAGGGTTCCCCTTTTTTTGCACTTTACTCACCTCCATTGGATCAAGGCTTCATTCAAACTCGTCTCTACCCTTTCCCATGGACGGGAGAACGAGCAGAGCCCATGGCCCGGGAGCATGACATCAAATTCTAAACTGGCCATTTTACGTAAAGACTTGATATATATTTGTTTGTCAAAATCTATGGATCCATCCCAACCAAAGTGCCCGTATCCTAGGGTTCCTATCACATCTCCTGAAAACAATACCCGTTTCCCCTCCCACGTGATCATATAGGCTGTAGAGCCTTGTGTGTGCCCAGGGAGGTGAATACCTTCTACAGAAAGACCGTGAAGATCGAGCTGTTGCCCATCCTTTACAATCTTGTCCACTTCAAATGGTTGGAATTTCCTATGATACAAATAGCCACAGCACCGCTCATCCCCTGTTTTCACAGCATCAGCACACTGTGACTGTGCAAGTAGGGTAATTCCCTTTTTCTTGAGAATTGAGCCAGCATTGGCATGGTCATAGTGAGCGTGGGTAAGCAGGCAGGTCGTTATGGCCTTGGGATCAAGTCCCCAAGAGAGCATATTCTGTTCAATCTCCCCGAAGGTCTCCCCATTACCACAATCGATCAAAACAATGTGTTCTTTGATCTTGAGGGCATAGACATTACAATCATCAAAAGGACCGGCTACCTGGCTCGCAGTCAAACCCGATAGGCTTCCCCCAATCTGAAACAGACCTGGAAGTAACTGCATGCACACCTCCTACCAATAAAGCGATTCAAGATAGATACAGAGCCAGTGATAGATAGGGAGATGAAGTTCCTGCACTTTGAAGGTTTCCCTCTCAGGAACTCTGATGCAGACATCACACAGGTCCTTCAGGAGCCCTCCACTTTCGCCTGTCATGCCCAATACCTTCAAGCCTTTGGCCTTGGCTACAATAGCGGCATTGAGGACGTTCTTGGCATTGCCTGAAGTTGAGAGCCCCCAGAACACATCACCAGAAGCACCATAGCCATTCACTTGCTGGGCATACGAGATAGAGCTATCCACATCATTACCAAAAGCCGTGGAAAGTGCCGTATGTGCAGAAAGACAGATAGCGGGAATACTGCCTTCCAACGAAGAGGCGAGCATAGCACCCTTCTCAGGATCAACTTTTTTTAGGGATTCTTGAAGCTCCTGTGCGATGGGACGGTCTTTGATAAATCTCTTCATGAGTTCTCCCACAATGTGGTCAGCATCGGAGGAGCTGCCGCCATTGCCACATACCAGTATTTTCCCCTTGTCTGATACACTCTGCCTTAGAAGATCTGCAGCCTCCGAAAGCTCAGCTTTTATACTGGAAAGCTGTGGATATCGCTGTAACAATTCCTGTAGTCCTGTTTTCATACCTGTTTTCCTTTTTGTGTATATCTGTCCATAGCAATGCCCAGTGCAGCCATATCTCCTAGATTTTCACCTAATGCCGAGGTGTAGACATCACAGACATTGGCCGTCTGTGCAAGTGCCTCTTTCTGAATCTCCTCTTCCATGAAACCTCTGAAAAGCTTTTCGCTTCGGCTAAAAATACTGCCTATGACAATGCATTGTGGGTTGAGAAGATCAATGAGCAGAGCAAGCCCTTGCCCCAAAGTCCTTGCACTCGTCTCAATAACAGAGAGGGCTGTCTTATCACCCTTTTCTGCCAAAATGCAAACATCCTTAGCAGAAAGGCTTCTGTTTGTCTTCTCCCTATACAGTTCCCTTATTCCCGCTCCGCTGCAAAAACCCTCCCAAGAGCCTCTCTTGCCATAGCACAGGGGTCCGTTATCCCTCATGCGCCAATGCCCGATCTCCCCTGCCAAGCACCCCTTACCGCGATAGAGGCGTCCATCAAGAACAAGCCCTGCTCCCAAGCCTGTACCGAAGGTAAGGAAGATCATGGAGTCACACCCCTTGGCACTTCCCCAAAGCCATTCAGCCAAGGCACAGGCATTTGCATCGTTCTCCAGATAGGAAGGAATATTTGTCTGCTGCTGGAATAGCCGTACCACCGGAATATCATTCCACAAAGGAAGGTTGGGAGGCGATTGGATTATCCCCTCCTTACTGTCCAGAGGACCTCCACAACTTATTCCAAGAGCTTTGACCTTTTGCTTGTCAACCGTAAGCAGCAGTTGGTCAATAGATGCATAACATTCAGAGAGAACATCCTTAGGCTCTTTTCTTGTACTAAACTGTATCTTGCTGAGGATTTTACCCTCTTCATTTCCTAGGGAAACAGAAGTTTTTGTTCCCCCGATATCAACACCTATAAAGAGAATTTCTGCCATACCTACCCCTTTACAGAACCTGAGAGCAACCCTTGGATAAAGTATTTTCCGAGGAAGATATAGACGAACAGGGTTGGTAGTGCTGCAATAAGTGCTCCAGCCATCTGTACGTTCCATTCTATCACCTGGGTACCTGCAAGATTCTGCAGTGCTACGGTAATAGGCTGGATGGAAGGCCTTTGGGTAAGAACCACAGCAAAAAGGAAATCATTCCACACACTGGTAAACTGCCAGATGAGCACTACAACCATTGTAGGGAGTGAGATTGGTACCACTATATTGATAAAGACACCCCAAAGACGGAGGCCATCCATCATGCCTGCTTCGATCAGTTCATCAGGAATCTTTGCATAATAGTTTCGGAACATAAGCGAAGAGATAGGCAGGCCATAGACGATGTGGGTCACTATCAGCCCACTAAGCTTCCCATAGAGCCGGACTGCATTCATGCTCCTCACCAGAGGGATGAGGATACTCTGGTATGGTATGAACATCCCAAATATGACCAGGGCAAAAAGAACATTCGAAAAATGGAACCTCACCTTGGCAAAGATGAACCCAATAACTGAACCGAACAAAATTGAAAAAAGACAGACTGGAATTACAAGCAGAAAACTATTTTTCATATTCTGTGATAGTTTGGAGAACGCTTCCTGGAAGCCCTCGAAACTTGGATTTTGTGCAGGCAACCACATTTCGCTGATGCGAACTTCGCTGAAAGGTTTGAGACTGTTATTCAATACAATATAGAGAGGAAACAGAAAACAGAGCACGGCTAATATGGCAAATGTATATTTTATGACTTTGTTTAAGGATCTGGTTTTCATCTATTTTCCTCCCTAAACGTTGAGTATAAGTATGGGACAATGACAAGTGCAACCAGCAGAAGCATCATTATCGATATGGCCGCACCCTCTGCATAGTGATTACCCCTAAAGGTTGTCTCAAACATGAACAGGCCGGGGAAGTCAGTGACAAAAGCTGGCCCTTTGCCAGTCATGGCATATGCCAAGTCAAAGATTTTCAGCGAAACGTGACCAAGTACAATCATTGCAGAAAAAGTAATCGGTTTTATGATGGGAAGAATCACTTTCCGAATTATCATGAACTCACCGGCACCATCAATCTGTGCTGACTCTATCAACTGATCAGGAATGCCACGAAGGCCGGCAAGAAACATTGCCATCGTATACCCCATATATTGCCAGGAGGCAGCTATTATTAGTGCGATAAGGGCAACATTGAACCCACCAATACTATAGGTTGAAGTAAACCATCCAAAATCTGCCTTGAACCCCATCATACGCAACAGCGAGTTCAAGCCTACCTCTGGACTAAAAATCCATCGCCACAACACACCGGTTACAACAAACGAAAGGGAGAGGGGAAACAGGTAGATGATTCGAAAAAAGGATTCACCCTTTAATTTGGAATACAGCAGGTAACTGAGTAAAAACCCTCCAACTATGCAGATGGCGATAAAGAATATGGTGAAGAAAAATGTATTGCGAAGATCTGTCTGGAACCGTTGTGAAGAAAAAAGCAACTTGTAGTTATCAAACCCTACCCAAGTCATATCGGGTAAGATCCCATTCCAGTCTGTAAAAGAGACCCTCAAGGACCAAATGATAAATCCATATATAAAGAGAAACAACAAAGCCAGCAGAGGGATTAGTATCATAACCGCCAGACGGACATCTTTTTTTGGACAGTACATAGTGCCTCTTTATCTTTCTAGGTGAGTGGTTGCGGGTCCCCCGCAACCACACGTGTCGAGTAAGAAATAGATACCCTAGTTCTTGGGTGCGTACCTATCGGATGCAGCCTGGAATTCCTTCATGGCCTTATCCACATTCAATTCTGTCGTGAACACACTCATGATGTCATTGATTCTCGTAAGCCAGGGCTCCGAGATGGCAGCACCGTGTGCAACGCTGGGCACAATGGCGTTGGTTGCAAAGTCATCCATGGCAGCATTGAGATATGCATCATACTTAGACCTGTCTCCATCGATCCTGGAAGGAATCGATCCCTTTATCGGGTTGAAGGCATCCTGGCCTTCCTTCGATGCGCAAAGTGCCAACCACTTGATCACATTGTCACGGTTGGGAGCATTTTTCGCAAGTCCGAAAGAGTCAGAGAGCATGATGAAATTACCTTTTGTCCCTGGAGCGGGAGCCCAATCCCAATCAAGCCCCTGCTTGAATCCCTGGGAATAGTAGTATCCGGCTGCCCAGTCACCCATGACGTTCATGGCTGCCTTGCCTTCGGCTACGTATCCAGCAGCATCCATGTTTGCAAGAGCTGCATGGTCGCGATTGGTATACGCCATCATCCTAGCATAGTCTGACAAAGCTTTTCTTACCTGAGAATCATTCCATGAAATTTTTCCATCCCAGAGAGCGCGATACTTCTCAGCACCGGTATTTGCCAGAATTACGCTTTCCAGAAGGTGCGTTTCAGTCCAGCTCTCATTATCACCAAGGGCAAGGGCAGGAATGCCATTAGCCTTGAAGACTTCGGCTACCTTGAAAAACTCTTCCAGGGTATTGGGAACTTTTAGATTGAACTTCTTGAAAAGGCTCGGGCTATACCACATCACATTCGAACGGTGGATGTTTACAGGAATGCTATAGACCTCTCCCTTATAAGAAATAATGTCAATTACATCAGAGGGAAACTTGTCCATCCACCCGTTCTCTTCAAGAATAAAGGTAACCGGCTCCATAAAGTCAGCTACAACCCAAGTGTCGATCAACTCATGTCCGGCGTGCACCTGGAATGCATCGGGTGGATTCCCTCCCTGCATTCGTGTTGCCAACACTGCCTTGGCATTGGTTCCTGCACCGCCCGCGACAGTAGCGTTGATGATTTCAATATCTGGATATTTCTTGTTGAACACATCCACCATTGCCTGTAACCCTTCGGCCTCACCACCAGCTGTCCACCAACTGAAGATTTCCAGCGAATTGCTCTTCGCCTTCGTTTCAGCTGCTCCTTGTGCGAACATCATGGTAGTCGCGGTGAGAAACACCAAAAAAGTAATCAAAATTCGTTTTCTCATAGTACAACTCCTTTGTTATTTTAACTTCTTACGAAGTCATTTTACTCTAACCAATAGTTTCTCCATCCTGTCGAGACTCAACACAGAGGCTCGAATAGTATGATAATTAACCTTCCATGAGTGGCTCATATGACTCCAGACAGGATTTCCGTCACGTTTGAGCAAGGCAAGCCATTCTCCCACTTCATGGTTAATCATCTTGTCGAATACGAACCTATGGACATTCTCGTAGACTTGCAGATACTTCTCATCCCCAGTAGCGAGGTATGCATCAAGCATCCCTATGAGGAATTCAGCCTGTTGCCAGAATTCCTTGCCATCATCATAGACGTGCTTCCCGTCAATCGAACCTTCCACATACACCCCGCCATACGTGTAATCCACCCCATAAGAAACTGCATGTGAGAGTAACTTTTCAAACATCGGATTGTATTCATCCGATTTTCTGTTCAATATCCGAAGGGCGTCACTGAGCAACCAGAAAAATTCCACATTATGGCCATAGGAGGTATTGTCCAACGCATTGCTTTTCTGATTCTCGCCTTCTACAAATCGGTCCCATCCCCAGATGATGTCAAACTTGATCTGAGGAGCGACACTCCAATCACAGTAGAACTGAGAAATGCCTGTCTTGTGGACTGGATGCAGGATTCTTGTCGTGATCAGGAGAATTATTTCCTCAAGTTTCCTGCGATGGATATCCTCTCCACTACAGGCATAGAGGGCTGTGAAAGCT
>DMAO01000269.1 GCA_003446545.1 Sphaerochaeta sp. | reverse complement strand
TATTTGGTCTCATTGACCAGCGGTCCCTACTCAGCTGAGATTCTCAGCTTGGGTGGTGTGCTCAAGTCTTTGAAAGTCCCTGACCGCAATGGCTCTGTTCGCGATATAGTCCTAGGGTTTGACGACCCTTTGGACAATCTTACCTCTACCACATATTTGGGACAGGTTGTGGGGCGATTTGCAAACAGAATTGCAAAAGGTCGGTTCTCCATCGACGGGGTGGAGTATCAGATGGAGACCAATAACGGGGAAAATTCCCTGCACAGTGGCGCCAGTAATTTTGGCTGGAGGAACTGGCATATGGAGCCGTTTGAGTGGTCAGGGTCTCCCGGTGTCGTTCTCAGTCTGTATAGTCCTGAAGGTGATGGTGGTATGCCTGGAGCGGTAAACTGTACGGTTACTTATCTGTTGCGGCCTAATGGGGATCTGGTGATCGAATATGAGGCAACCACTACAAAGAAGACTTTGATGAACCTAACCAACCACAGTTATTTTAACTTGGGTGGGGCGGCCAGTGGTACTGTGCTTAACCATGAGGTATTGCTCAAATGTGACCGGTATCTGCCTGTCGATGAACAGCTCATACCTACAGGGGAGGTTCTTGAGGTCGAGGGTACGCCCTTTGACTTTACCAAGAAGAAGCCTCTGGGTAGGGATATTGAGAAGGCCGGAGGGTATGACCACTGCTTTGTGCTTGCAAAGCATAATTCGCGACTTTTTGAGTTTGCTCAGGTACATGATCCTGTAACGGGACGGACAATGCGGGTAAGCACCACGCTTCCTGCTGTACAGATGTACTCGGGTAATTTTCTCGATGGAAAGACCATTGGCAAAGCTGGGGTGGCATATCCGAAGCATGGAGGGGTTTGTTTTGAGACACAGTTCTACCCCGACAGCCCGAACCATCCCAACTTTCCTTCGTGTTTGCTAGACAGCAATTCTGTGTACAAACACACGACGATGTTCTCATTTGGAGTAAAATAGTGCAATACAGTGTAAGTTTGGATACTATCTTTCAGAGTCTTCCGACCCTTGAGCAGCTGAAGAAGTTGCACGCTCTGGGGTATCGGTATGTGGAGTGGAAGGCCTTCCCCCAAGAGGATCCCTCTATCCTTGTGGCCCTGCTCAAAGAAGCTTCTCTTAGTTGCCATGCAATGGGCATGCCTGAGGGTTCTCTTGTTGATCCTTCGCTACACACCCAGTTTGTCGAACAATTGCACCAGGGGATAGAGATGTCCAAGAAGCTTGGCAACCGCCTGATTGTCTGTGGTGTAGGCTCTGCAACCCAACAGAGCCATGAGTCTCAGTTGGAAGCGATGGTCATGGGCCTGGAGCTGTGCCTTCCCCTATTGAAAAAACATGATTGCGAGCTGCTCATCGAACCTAGGAATACGCGTATTGACAATAAGGGCTATGCCCTGAGCCGCAGTGGTGATGCAGCAGCAGTTTTGAAGCTTCTTGATGATTCTCATGTCCGCCTACTCTATAATATCTATCACCAGCAGATAAGCGAGGGCAATATCTTCATCAGGCTGGAGAAGTATCTTCCTTGGATTGGACATATCCGTGCAGGGGGTGTTCCCGGTAGGGCTGAACTTGATAGTGGTGAGTTGAGTTACCGCAGGATTTTTGCTTTTCTTGAGACTTTGGGCTATACAGGCAATATCGGTCTGGAGTATTTTCCCAAGAGGCCTCCTTTTGAGGGGCTCGAAAGCTGTATGATGCTAAGGAGTCAGAAATGAAGGAAGTGAAGATCATCGGAATAACTGGAGGGTCAGGTTCGGGCAAATCCACTATTGTACGCAAGATTAGTGAGGTCTGTTCGGATTTTGTCTTCATCCCACAGGACAATTACTATCGTTCGGCTTCTTATATCAGTAATGAGAACATAACAGCTTTCAATTTTGATCATCCGGATGCTTTTGATATGGAGTTGCTGTACAAGCACCTGTGTTTGCTTAAAGAAGGCAAGTCAATTAATATGCCCCTTTATGATTTCGTGCATCACAGGCGGAAAGATGAGTCTGTGCTGGTAGAGTCAAAACCATTGGTCATCATAGAGGGTCTGATGGTGCTGTACGAGCAGAATGTTAGGGATCTTCTGGATTTGAAGCTCTATGTTGATACACCTGATGATATTCGGTTCATAAGGCGTTTGAAGCGGGATATTGCTGAACGTGGGAGGACTGTAGAGAGTGTGTGCAGTCAGTATCTTGAGGTGGTTCGTCCTGGACACTTCAATTTTATTGAGCCTACGAAGGTTTTTGCAGACATCATCATCCCTGAAGGCGGACATAATGAGAATGCTCTCTCGGTGCTTATTCCTTTTGTAAAGGAGCTTTCACACTGATTCCCCAATGAAGCGAGAGTAGCGGAAGCATTACCATGGTTCCATTACCGAGCGAGGGAGGGGAAAGCAAGGTGAGATTCCAGGGCTTGCCCTGGGGTATTGATACCTTTCATTTCCTTCTTCTTCTGTAGAGGATGTAGCTGTCCTTTATCTGTTTCCAGGACCAAGTCTCAGGGACTGCATCATCGCCACCCATGAAAAAACGGCTACATCGCAGGATTCTGGCACTTCCCATAACGAATCCCTTGAAGATGCCATGTTTCATGACCGCTTCGGTCATGAAGGTGGAACAGCTTGGGTGGTAAATGCAACTACTACCAAAAAAAGGAGATAGCAATCCTTTATAGAGGTACACGGGGATTAGAAATGTCTTTTTAAGAAGGGCGTGGGCCTTCTCCTTGATAGTAACCATAGTCCGATAGTACGGGTGGATTGCAAAAAGTGCAATGAGTGGATATAATAATTGTATTAGGGATTTGACTTCCCTTGTATAACTCGTTATAGTGACGAAGAAATTGTTAATACTGGAGGGATAGTTATATGGCAGGAAACGTATCCAAAAATGCGCGCCGTGAGGGTGCGAAGACAATGACCAGCCGCTGGGGCGGTGTGATCAAAATGAAGGCAGTATTTGAGAATGGCAAGCTACGCCATGTTGCATATTGCGAGAAATCTGGCAATACAGCTCGTAAGCCTAAAGACTTGATGTAAGCGGGGCAAATTGCGAAAATAAGAGGAAATGCCTGTGATATTTGATATCACAGGCATTCTTTTTCTTCCTTTCAGCGCTTAATTTAGCCTTATTTACGTATTTTTGGTGTATCCGATTTTACTAGTGTGTGTTATAGTGTTGTTGAGTACGTATGCAACGACACATGAGAACGTCATGAGGAGGAAACACGTGAAACGTCTTTCAAGAACAATTATGACAGCAATGCTGGTAGCTTTGTTGGCTTTTTCCCTAGTAGGCTGTAAGAGTACTGCAAAGGTCGAGCCAATTCCACCAGCCCCTGTTGTAGAACCGGCTCCAGAGCCAATAGCGCCTGTAGCAGTTCCAGAGGCTGTAGAGAAGCCAGTTAAACCCGCTCCAGTTCCGGAGCCTACACCAGTAGCCCCTGTCGAGGAAAAAGTACCTGTAGTGGCAGAGGTAGCTCTTCCCTATGGAGTCCAGGAAATTGTAAAGAGTGAAGGGGC
>DMAO01000066.1 GCA_003446545.1 Sphaerochaeta sp. | reverse complement strand
AACTCGAAGAACCACCAATCTTAAACACTGACACTAAAAAACAGGTTAATCGCTTTATCACAGAGAGAGAGAGGGTTCACGACCTGAGGCGGGCGGGCATTTCCCCTCCCTCAAGTCTAGCACTAATGGGGAAACCGGGAACAGGAAAAACAACTCTGGCCCGCTGGATGGCAGCAAGACTCAAGTTGCCTTTCCTTTCTGTAAACATCGCTGGCATAGTAACAAGCTATCTCGGTCAGACGGGCCAAAACCTAAAAAAAGTTCTGGACCGGGCGAAACTAGAGCCCTGCCTGATTCTTCTCGATGAATTTGATGCTCTTGGATACCACCGAGGGGATGATTCAGATGTAGGGGAAATGAGGCGGATAGTGACCGTCCTACTCCAAGAAATCGAAAACTGGCCAGAGCATTCGATTATCATTGCAGCCACGAACATGCCCGAGCAAGTTGATCCCGCATTCCGTAGACGATTTTCACGATGGGTCGATATTCCTTTACCAGACTTTGAAATTCGCTTACAAATATTGAAACATTACTATGGGACCCACAAAAACTCTCCCAGCTATCTTGAAGTAGCGGCAGCAGGTCTCGCTGGAGCCAGTGGAGCCGACCTCAAAGAGTTTGTCAGAAGAGTAAGAACTGCTGAGATTGTAGAAAATTTGTCGCCAAGGAACGCAATTTGGAGCGAACTTGAGCCAGAGATCGTAGACAGGATACACGAGGATCAGGACCGTATTCAGTTTGCTAAATCCGCGCGAGAAGTGGACGAGAAACAATTCAGTTATCGGAGCATAGGAGCGATACTGGGTATTTCACATACGACGGCAAGGAGACTCGTCTCTCAATAACTCTCCTTGGAGGACAACATGCCTACCGATTACTATCCTATTCTCGGGAAAGCCGAGGCCCTTAACAGAGAGGCCCCTTATGGCGGATCATACAACCCGGTGAACGAAATCAGGACTCTCGAAGAGGCATGCGACAGACTCCTCCCACAGCTAGACTCTACAATTGATGAATGTCATTCTATTGATGCCTCAAAAAGACTTCGTTCTGGCACCTTCTTCGCGGTAGACCTTGACTTCAAATATCTTGCAAAAAGCTATTTCCCTCATACTTTTTTTGAAAATGTAGGCTGGGAGCTTGCTGGCTCAATAAGAATCACTCAAAATACAAGAGATGGCATTCAGTTAGACTATCCAAAGCAAACGCGAAGGTTATTCTTCAAGGCTACAACAGAAAATATTGTCAAGACACGTAGTATTTTGCAACATCGCGATTTCTCAAACAAGACCATGCAAGATGGACCAAAACGAATCGACAGAATTAGCATTGTCCCAAGCACAAACAAACTTTTAAACATTGACCAAGTCGAGGATGACCTCCTTGAGGTTATAGTTCACCCGCTTCGGGAGGAAGATTGGCAAGAGTTTTTGGATAAGCTCTACAGGATTATCGCCCGCGACAATTACCCAAACAAACTCTTCAAATGGGTAATGGGCGGACAGGTCAATATGCCAAGGTTTGTACCTGTCCAAGCAGCAAAATCACTACACAGACTCTTAGCAGATTTGAACCCAGTACGGGCAATACGCCCTATGCCCGGTGTCTCATATCCTCGCATGAGCACTGGGCGGCAGTTAGCAGCTGCACCACCTCCTACACCCGACCCCATGCGCTCTGGGCCATTGCCCTCTGTTGGTGTATTCGACGGTGGAGTTGATACCACGATCCCCCATTTAGGACGATGGGTCATCCCAGTCGATCTGACCACAACTCCTCCTCACCCCGAGACACTACAGCATGGAACTGCGGTCTGCGGAGCCCTTCTATATGGGATGCACCCAGACAAGGGATGTGACGAACCCTCTTTCACTGTTAAGTCGTTTCGCGTTTTCCCCGAACCATTCGATACTGGTTTTCCTGGCCTTGGCCTGTATAAATTGGTCAAACTCATAGAAGATGCCGTACGTGCACCAGAAAACGCAAACATAAAAACATATGTCCTGAGTTTTGGCCCAGATAAACCAATAGATGATGAAGAGGTCGATCTATTCACAGCGACCCTTGATAGACTGGCATTTGAGAACGACATACTTTTTGTAGTTGCTGTCGGGAATACTGGTGAACTTTCCGTGCCTTACAACAGAATACAACCTCCTGCTGATACAGTTAATGGACTTGGAGTTGGTGCTTACATCTATAAAAATGATCAACCAATCCGCGCACCATATAGCAGTACTGGTCCAGGAAGATCAGGGAACGCAGTCAAGCCCGACATTCATATGTTCGGTGGGGGAAGCGGACAACCATTTTGTGTATTTGAAGCTGGTGGAATGGGAAAATGCACTGAAAGCATGGGAACAAGCTTCTCTGCGCCTCTAGCTTGTAGCTTTACAGGAAATCTTTTATATAGAGTTGATGACCAGAGCACTATTACTCCACAGACGGCAAAAGCACTAATGATACATAGAGCATTCAATGACGGATGGGATCCTCAGCTTGGTTGGGGGCCTCTTTCTTGCAGCGTTGATGAACTCATGCTTTGCACACAGAGCAATGTAACTCTTCTGTACAACGGAAATCTTCCTCTCCGTAGAAGAACATTGTTACAGGTCCCTTTTTTTCAAGATATCGCAAATTCTGGTAAAGTCAGACTTTCATGGACATTAGTGTACGCCACGGATGTATCGCCATCAATGCCTGACGAATACACACTTGGCGGGGCTGATGTTAGTTTCCGTCCCAACTGCGATGTATTTTCCTACACCCTTACAAAAGGTGACAAAAAAACCGTAAAGCGAGTAGACAGAAGTAAGAATCCTGATGAATATAATAAGCTTATTCGAGAGAATAAATTGAAATTGGATACGCTTCCAAAGACTTCAAGTCCATTACACAAGACTTTTTTTCTGAGCGAAGAAGACAGGAGAGATATTGGTGTCTGGGACACTACAAAACATTTCTGGACTGGTTGGCACTTTTTTAAAACGCTAAAGAACCCAGTGATCGACATCCATGCTCAGGCAAGATCAGATTGGTACTATGATAAAGCTCGTCCATCACATCTAACATACGCTTGTGTTGTCAGTATCGAGACAGACAACAAAGAACTCAATCTATACAAGATGATCCGTGAAAGAGTCCCTTCACTAGTGGAAGTGAGATTACGGACAAAGGCGCGTGTTCGGGTTTAGCTAATGCAAGCCACAAACAATTCTTTTGAATATTCTTGATCAGACATTTTGGATTGTTTCTGTTCGAGTACCAACATTTGGTAATCCTACCATTTGGTTTTGTATTTTTACAACACTATCTATCACCTTGCGTTCTAGGAACAGCACTGCTACGTAACAAGCAGGTGAGGAAGTGTGAGAAAGCAGGCACACTTTTTACACACCTGACGCTCTTTGAAGGACAGACTTAAGGTTTTCGGGCAACGCAACTGCCTGAAACACAAGCATAAATCTCGTCAGAACCCTAGCAAGCCACCGGTATAATTGGTGAATGGGGTTCAGGGGGCCGGAGGTTCAA
>DMAO01000199.1 GCA_003446545.1 Sphaerochaeta sp. | reverse complement strand
CTTGCCCTCGCATGTGGACTCTGCTTAACCTTGGCATAGAGCATCCCGGGAAGGACCATATCACTGGTATACAGGGCCTCTCCTGTCAACTTTTCTGAGATATCATATCTTTTTGCACTTGTACCCACCTGCTTCAGAAGGGTCCGGTCGAGATTTTCATACATAGCTCAACTCCTCCTTCGGCTCATAGCCTCCGGTCACATCGAGTACGGCCTCGATGATTTGCTCATAGCCGGTACACCGACAGAAATTGCCTTCCAACCCCTCCTGGATCTCGGCCCGTGTAGGATGGGGGTGCTGGTGGATAAGTTCACGGGCACTCATGATCATCCCCGCGGTGCAAAAGCCGCACTGCACAGCGCCATGTTCCTCAAAGGCCTTCTGTAAGGCCGACAGCATACCCCCGGAAGCCTCCCCCTCGATTGTCTCGATGACAGAGCCATCAGCTTCGGCAGCAAGGACCATACAGGAGTTCACTGTCTTGCCGTTGAAGAATACCGTGCAGGCACCGCACTCCCCTGAGCCGCACCCTTCCTTGGTGCCGGTAAGCCCAAGGTCCTCCCTGAGAAACCTCAGCAGGGTCCTGTTTTCCTCAATATCCCTTTCATATATCGTATTGTTGACCGTTACCCTGATTCTCATGAGATTACCTCCTTCCACAATCGCTTGGTATACTCACCTACCATAAACGAGCGATACTCCTGGCTACAGCGCACATCACTGATAGGGCGTATGATAGCGTTGACGGCCTGCAATACCTTCGGTACAGACAGGTCAAGGGGTAACAGCGGGGTAACCACAGGGGTGGGAGCAGATGAGCTTACCGCAATCCTTGCACCATTGCCAAAGTTTGCAATGGCCACCCCGACAATACCCAAGTCATGGCCTTGGATTCTCTTCAGCTTCCTATATACCCCTTGGACACCAGCCTTATCGGAAGGGATGTGGATAGAGGTGACCACCTCATCTTGTCTCAGGACTGTTCTTTTGACTCCAGTAAAAAACTCTGCGATGGGAATCTCCCTCTTGCCCTGTCTTGACTCGATTATGATGGTGGCATCGAGACAAAGCAAGGCAGGAGCCATGTCCGAGCAAGGAGAAGCATTGACGATATTACCCACCACAGTTGCACGGTTACGTATCTGATAGGAGGCAAGGTCCTTTGCACAGGCACACAGCAGAGGAAAGTGCTGTTGGACCTTCACATCAGTAAGGATTGCATTGATGGTCACAGAGGGGCCTATCGTAAGGCCAGCTCTCTTATCCCAGGTTATGGCATCAAAGCCTGGGATCTTCTTCAGGTCAACCACCACCTTGGGGTGATAGACACCGTTACGGATATTGACCAGCAAGTCAGTCCCTCCTGAAAGAAGCTTCACCTCTGAGTCGCCTGTTGCAAGCATATCCAAAAGCAGCTCTTTCGATTGCGGAGCTTTGTAGGCAAATGTATCTAGCATAGTTCCCCCTTATATTCGAAATCCGGAAGTAGGACAGAGAGAGCAAACAAGAAGCCAAGACCTGCATCAAGGCCAGAACTGTATCCGAAATCAGCAAGAGCCTCCCAAGATTGCCTATCTGCAACAAGGAGGGAAAAGGCCTTTGCCATAGCAATGAGGGGTTGGGAAAACAACCCTTCTGAAGCCAGGCCCAACAATTGCATCGAGATGTCTGTGGTTATGGGTATGGGTTTTCGTATGAGCCCTGAGAGAATTGTGGTAATTGAGCTGAAGTAGGTGTGCAAATCCCGTCCGAAAAAGGAAGGTCCGCTCATATGCAAGGCCATGAGAAAGCCACAAAGAAAGTCATCACCACTAGGGGTTGATCCAGGTCCAAGGCCCAAAAGTCCCTCGATACCCCGCCTTGCCAAAGTGCTGTCTGAGCTCTGGATGCTCTTTCCCAAAAGTCGTGCATTGTATGCAACAAGAGAGGAAAGGGTGTTAGTCCCTGTACTAGGACTGAACAACGCGTCCACTGTCAAAGCTGTCTGTTTCTCTTGTTGTAGGAGCGAAAGGATCTTCATCTGCCTAAGAAGGTAGGAAGCTTCAAGGCCAGAGAGCTTGGGAGGGACCTCTTCTGAAGGATGGATTCGTTGTGCTCCCTTGCAGGAGACCCAAATCCCACAATCAAAGGAGAGGGAACCCTCCTCGAACTTCCCCTCTCGGGCTTGGGTGAAGGCAGATTCATCGAAACCGGCACAAGGATCAGTAAAGGAGACCAAAGCACAAGAGGGGTGCAGCTGCTTTTTGTGCATCACCAGGGTATACAGCATTCTCTGCTCATCAATGAGATTCAAGGCGGAGTGGAAGACGGAGTGCACCTTCACTTCCCTAGGTTCCAGGGAAAAACAAGAGCCTATCAGAAGGGCATGTGCACTAGGCCATGTGGTGTGCATGAAAGAGTGCCTCCTTGATGGCAGAATCAACCTTCTCCTTACCCCAGAGAATATTCTGCCTCATTATTTCCTGTGCAGCCTCACAATCCCGTCTTTCCAAGGCATCGAGCAGTCTCAAGTGGTCACCGCTTGTCCTTTGTAACCGTTCGGGGTCGGTGATATCAGAAAGCCGGACGAAATGTATCCTCTTGGAGATATCACTGAGCAACTGGGCCAATACCTGGTTCCCTGCAGCTTGGGCGAGCGTGTCATGAAACAGCTCATCCTCGTATGCGGATATGCGGACATTCCCCGACAGGCTTTCAACAACCTCTTGCCAGCGTGTCCTCAACCTTGCAAGGAGATCAGCATCAAGGCCTTTTTTGCACAAGATGCTGACAACCTCCAGTTCCAAAACCAGGCGGGTATCATAGAGCTCGTTGACCTCCCTGAGGTCAATCAGCCTCACTGTATATCCCTTATGCGCCTCCTTTTGTATGAGGCGCGCTGAGACAAGGCCGTTGAGTGCCTCACGTACAGGGGAGCGGCTCACCCCGAACTCGGTGCAGAGCTCCTCCTCGGTAAACCTGTGCCCAGGCGAATAGGCCCACGTACTGATACGTTCGGCGAGAGTATTGTAGATAGCGACACTGCGTGAATGTTCGCCCATGGCAAACCTCCCCTAGGTACTTACTGTGTGAACACGAACACATTCACCGGATCGCCTGGCCTCTCATCGCTCTCGACGACAGTGGAGTGAAGAGCCATCCCTGTCTTGGGATCGTCCACCTCCAGCTGTCCTGAGGCACGCAAACCGTTTTCAAACTCAACGATGCCAAACAGCATATTCTTTTTTGAATACCCTTCGGGCAGATTCCAAAGCCGTGTCCAGGAGAGCAGGGTGCAAGGGCCTTCAAGATCGAAGGTCTCCCACCCCTTACCGGTCACCGGATCCCGCCTTGCGTCACAAGAGCTGCATACCATAGGTGCAGGATAATATATGGCGCCACACTTGAGGCACTTGTATGCTGCAATCTTCGGTTCCTTCTGGTCGTACATGCTGAAATCAATCATGGATCACCCCCTACTCCTTTGCGCAGATAAGTGCGACAACATTGTTGCCAAAGCCACCGAAATTGACCGCCATGCCATACTTGGGATCGAGGACCTGTCTGCCCTTCTCGGCCTCTCCACGCAACTGCCTGACCAGCTCCACCGCTTGGGAAACACCGGTGCCACCTACTGGGTGACCTTTGGACTTCAGCCCCCCTGAGGTGTTGATGGGAAGCCTCCCACCGATGTCTGTCTCACCCTTGCGAACGGCAAGGAAACTCTTACCCCGTTCGAAGAACCCCACCTCCTCACTGATGGCTAGCTCCAGGATGGAGAAAGCATCATGCAACTCGGCAAACGAGATGTCCGAAGGCTTGAGAGATGCCATCGCATAGGCCTTCTCGGCGGCGATTCTCACTGCGTCAAGCTTAAGGGGATCCTTACGGTTGTGCACACAGTGTGTATCGGTGGCACTTGCGATTCCTGCAATCCTGATGGGTCTCTTGGGGAAACCCTTTGCCTTGGGCGAGTCCATATTCACCAGCAACAAGGCTGCCGCCCCATCGCTGACAGGACAGGTGGAGTACATGCGTAGCGGTTCCGCAACGTAGGTATTTACCACCGATGCATCAGGGCCGTCTGCTATTGCCTCAATGGTGCAGGGGGCCTGAATATGGGCATACTTGTTCTTTGCCCCATTGGCATGGTTCTTGACCGCGAGCAAGGCGAGGTCTCGTTCAGTCAGACCGTAGCGCTCCATGTACATGCGGGTGAACATCCCTCCAAAGGCAGGTAGGGTCAGCCCCATATTGTACTCGGCATCGGTATGGAGCATAGTGGCCACATAGTCGGTACCAACCCATCCGGTAACCTTGCGCATCACCTCCCCTCCCACGACCAGCACAATGTCAGCCATACCGCTTGCGACGGCCATATACCCAATCTTTATGGCACTCGCACCCGATGCAGGACCATTCTCCACCAGTTCGGCGGGAACCGGCTCCATATCCATGCGGCTGACCAAAGCCGAGGCGACAGCACTCTGGTGACAGAACAGGCCGCTGGCCATGTTGCCTACGATGACCTGGTCCACCTCCTTTCTTCGTGCAAGAAAGTGCGCATCCTCCAAGGCGTCAGTGGCGGCGTACGCCAGCACATCCGAAAGGTCATACTCTGAAGAATTACCAAATTTCGTATGTCCTATTCCAACAATCCCTACATTAGCCATGGCCTACCTCTTGAACCCCGGAATTTGGGGATATTCGCTGGGCATTATCAGCTTTTCCGAAGACTTGAGGTCTTGGGCAGAAACCGGTCGTACCCCGGTGCATTTGACATCTCGCACAGCGTCCCAGAGAGGACGGGTCAGCACATAGGTCGGAACACCTCCCAACTCATGCCTCACTTCAGGGAACAACGAGGACCGGTCTTCAAGCTGGTACTCGATCATCCACCGCTTGAACCCATTGGGGCTCTCTGCAACGATGTACACCTCATCCTCACCGAGGATCTCAAGGTGGTGCTCCATCTTGGCGGCGAACAGCTGCGCCCCCACCCTAAAGCCACGCTTTATGGTAAGGGTATGCAGACTCATCCCCAGCTTGGGAGTAACATGCCGGCTGGTGACAAGACCTGCTATGACGCCATCGATGGTGCCTACAAGCACAAACTCATTGGCGACCCTGTAGCGATACCAGCCCAAGATTTCCGAATACATGCGTACAGCAACGATATCGTAAAAATCCTTGGCAACCCCAAACAGAGGATAGAGGGTACCCAGCAGGGCCCCAACTTCCTCACGTCTGGCCTCACGAACCACCATCTTCTCACCCGAAGCCAAGGTTATCACCTTAGCGGGATAGCTCTTGAGTGGAATTTCCGGCGGTCGTAGTGTCTTTTCCATTGCATCCAATGCCATACTTGTCTCCTTTTTGAGAACTATCTCTTTCTTGCCTCTTCGTGCAACCAGGCATTCTTTGATCCTGCAACATCCCCAAAGCGAGTCAGCTCGGCTTTGGCCTTCTTTGCCATCAGGGCCTCATAGCGGTCATCCTCAACATGGGCGACGATTCTTGCTATGGAGGACTCCCCGTCGACAAATCTCCAGGGGTAACAGCCTATGACCGCCCTCTGGTTCAACAGCAGGTCGATATCCCCGCCTACACACTCCGCATGGATAATGCCGTGGTTGAACATCTCGATGTGCATCAGCTGGTACTTGTCATCAGTGAAGACCTCATCAAGGCTCTTCCCATACTTTTCCTTGAAGTGAGCATCACACTGCTTCGCCTCACGGGGCATCCAGTCGCGGATCTTGGTATTCATGGGGTGGTCTGCGCTTCCGCAGTCCACACCGATCCAGCGAAGCTTCTTCTTCTTTGCCCACTCGGCAAACTCACGGTCAGGGCCGGGGTGCTTGATCATGTACCTGATCTCATCTCCTGTCGGCTGATCCCACCCATAATGGTGAAAGCCTGTATGGATCAGAAGGATGTCCCCTTCCTTCACCTCAACACGGTCCTCCACCATCTTGGAGGTATAGACATCATAATCAGAGCAGACATCAGAGAGGTCTACGATGGCTCCCTCATGCACCAAAAAGTCCATGTCCAGCTGGGCAATGTCCTTTCCAGGGGTGTAGAAGTGGATCTCGCCATCAAGGTGAGTCCCCACATGGTTGGAGTGGGTCACCACCTGCCCATTTGCGCCGTTAGGTGCAAGCCGCTTGAAATACTGGACCTGCAGGGGGATGTACGTTGGCCAAGGTGGGGTACCAACACCCAAAGGAATGGTCAGATCTATTACTTTCATCACAATCTCCTTTTTTCGGTATGATCAACCGGCGCAATACTCGTCGGCAAAAGCCATAAGAGCGTCCTTAAAGCACGAGGAAGGGGGTTTGACCAACCCGGCCCCTACCATCCCTATCCCAGGATCCTTGTGGGCGATACCGGTGTTGATGACTGGCAGGATGCCACTTTCAACCACCTTTCGCACATCAATGCCTGTAGGGGTTCCGCGGAAATCCAGGGCTGGGATGCGGTACTCCCTGTTCTCTGCAAGGGTTATGCTGTACATCCGCTTTGTATAGAGGATGGCATCAGAAGCAGAGCCTCCCACGAACTTCACAATTGCAGGGGATGCGGCCATCGCAAAGGCACCAAGGCCCGAGGTTTCGGTGATGACCGAGTCCCCGATATCCGGGGCAGAATCCTCCGCCTTGAAGCCAGGCAGGTACAAACCATCGACCATGGAAGCGGGAGCTGTGAACCAACGGTCACCCAGAGCAGATATCCTGATGCCAAAATCCGTGCCATTGCGGGCCATTGCTGTAATGAGGGTACTGCCTTTGACATTTGCCGCTGCATCCATGGTGCATTTGGCAGACGGCATGGAGAGATTGAGGAAGAAGTGGTCGTTCGCATGCATGAAGGAGAAAATCCTGGCCAGCTCTTCTTTCTTCTCAGAGAGCATCACCAAATGAGGTGCAAGCTCACGGATGATCAAAGAGGTGCCGGCCCTGTTGCGGTTATGGCACTCGTCTCCCATCTGCAGGGCCTGGACTATGATGCTGCGCATATCAATGGGACCGTGGGAGAGCATTGCCTTGTTGAGAATCGGCGCAAGACTGCTTTCCATCCATCTGAGGCGCTCTATGACCTCAGTAGAGTAGGCACCATAGCGCAGGACCTTACCCAGTCCCTCGTTGAGGGTTGCGTAGGCCCTGTTGCCAAAGGTGGCATTCTCCAGGATCCAGACAGGCATGCTCGCTGTTATGATCCCTGCCATCGGCCCGACACAGCTATGATGGTGGCAGGGTTCGAAGTCAATCGAATCTGAAGCCGCCAAGGCAGTAGCCTCCTCGGCGTTGCTTGCCTTGCCTTCATAGATCAGTGCCCCTATCACAGCACCTTTCATGGGACCGCACATCCTTTCCCACGTGATAGGGGGACCTGCATGCAGGATGAGGTTTTCCCTCATGCCGGGAATGACATCCAGGGCCTTGCCGATACCCAACAAAGTGGGCTTACCTTGCAGGACCTTCTCAATGGCCTCTGCATTGGCTGATTGGACAAAATCAAGGCTATCGATGGAAGACAAAGCACGTATCAGCATAGGGTCACCTCCGGCCGGTGGTCTCCAATCGAGATGGACGGCAGAGGAACCAAGGTTGTCTGCAAAGCTTTGCAAACCCAGGTTAACGACCTTCACTTCCCTGAAGAGGGAGAGTACAGGTGCAACTTCCAACGAAGGGACCTTGCTGGCCTGAGAGGAAGGCTTTTTCCTAGGAACAGCGATAGGCTTCTTTTTACCAGGGCCATACTCCTGGATGAGGATACGCCTCGCAAGCTGGACTGCCTGGTAGTTGGAACTCATCACCACCACCCCAGCGCTTTCAAGCTTGGCTACCTGAGAGGCAAAGAGCTGGGGATCCAAAGCAGTACCGGTCACCGAAGCGATGACTGAGAGGTAGCCTCCCCTCTTCACCGCCGACTCTTTAGCCTTAAGCAGGGCCCCAACCATAGATCCGGCCGGGTCGTCACAGGAGCCATAGCCGAGCACACAATCCAGCAGCATGACGGCAATTGAAGGGTCGTCGCTTTCAGAGAGGATGCGATCCACCCGGGTAGAGGGGTCGATCATGGGATGGGGCCTCCCTACAGTAAAGACATCATCCCCAAGGTCAATGATGGTATTTCCTACTGAGACCTGAGGGTCTTCAGGTACAAAAGCCGGGTCGGTGTGGTTGTTTGACCATACGCCTCCAGGAATATCAGACAAGGCAAGCCAAGCCTCGTCTGCAAGAGTCCCCCCGGTATAGTATCCCCGTAAGTACTTCTGTTCAGGGAGGAAGGATTCTGACTCTCTCTTCACCAAGGCATCGATGGTCTCATGGTCGAGATCAAAGATCCAAGCGTCATGGTGCTCACGCTTAGGAAGGACACTACCCGAGAGTGAAAGGGCAACGCGTGCCGTCTCCTCAAGGTTGCTTGTCCAATGGATAGTTTCGTACGATGGGTACTGTGCAGGGTCTGCGCCGATAAAATGTACCACAGAGGGCTTACCAGAAGCAGACAGAGCAGAAAGAATGGGTTGTACAACTTCAGCGGCAGGGGGTTTGGAGACAACGACTATGACACGGGTCTCGCTATCAGATGCAAGGGCCGCTATGCCCAGGCTCATCATCATGGCACCCACCGCCTTGTTCTTCAGGTCTCGTCCACCTGTACCGATGGCTTGACTAATGCCACCACCATACCGGCCGATGAGGGAGGTCACCTCCTGCAGGCCTGTCCCCGAAGCTGCCACTACACCAATAGGTCCGCCCTTGACGACATTGGCAAAGCACAGGGGCTTTCCACCGATGATGGCGGTTCCGCAGTCGGGTCCCATGACCAGCAAGCCCTTTGCAAGGGCTTCCTTCTTGAGTGATATCTCATCTTCGAGGGAGACATTGTCGGAAAAGAGCATGACATGCAGGCCCATATGCAACGCCTTGCGTGCTTGGTGGGCAGCATAGATGCCGGGAACCGATATGATGGCCAAATTGAGATCGGGATATGCTGCCAGGGCATCTTCAATGCTGTGCAGCTCTTGCTGTGCACTATCCTGGCCCTTAGCCCCACGCTTGCCTGACAACAGCTCATCAGCAAAGGCTACGACCTCTTCGTAGTCATCCTCGTTACAAGAGATGGCCATCACAAGATCTGAGGGGGTGACCAATGATAGGTCAGAGGCAGGAAAGCCCTGGTCTAGGAGCAACTGGACATTCATGGCAGTACCCATGGTAACTGTTGCTTCTTGTACTAACGGATGATCCTCTAGGTCTCTGCTGGCGAGCATCAACATGACTGAGTCAACATACATGTCCCTCTTTACGGTAACACGTTTCATTGCAGCACTCCTTCCACACCCATGGAAAAGAACACACAAGAACAGTATATACAAGTTTGTATACAAGTCAACAAAAAAAATGCCCAATATGCTTTTCACTACGCTTTTCGGGTTCTGACCATGATTGCACCCTTACCTTGCATGACCGAAAACAGTGCTCCAGCATGGATTGGTCTTGAGGACTAAGAGGATGACGAATCTCATCGATCCTGTTTCATATTCACAATACAATCAAAGCGTAAAAAAAATGTTACTATGTGACAGTGAAGTACAAGTTTGATATAATCACCATATGGAAAATTTGAACACGCGTATTTTTTGTGATGAAAGTTGCCATCTGCTCAATGATGATTCATCAATTATGACTTTTGGGGCAATTCAATGCCCTTCTGGAAAGGTGCGGCAGGTATCTCTAGAAATTAAGGCAATTAAGGAACGATTTTCTTGTGCTGGCGAACTAAAGTGGACAAAAGTTTCCCCCAAAAACCTTCAGTTTTATAAAACCCTTATTGAATACTTTGCTGACCAGGAAAATCTAAAATTTCGGGCATTGATAGTTAAGAACAAGAAGAACCTTAACCACGATATTTATAATGATGGTAAGCATGATAATTTTTACTATAAGATGTATTACTACTTACTCAGAAATATTATTGAAAAGAGAAATGTCAGCACATATGAAATATTCATCGATATTAAGGATACTAAAAGTAGTTTGAAAGTTAAGAAATTACGTGAAGTTCTTAGTAATTCCTTCTATGATTTTGAGATGATCAGAGTAAGAAAAATCCAGCAGATTCGATCTGAAGAATCGAATTTGTTACAATTATGTGATTTCCTTCTTGGTGCTGTAACCTATGATAATCGAGGGCTTGATAAATCATACGCAAAGCATCAAATTTCTGAGGAGCTTACAGACCATTTCCATTTTTGCTTAACCGAGTCTACTCCTCCCTGGGAAGAAAAGTTCAATCTGTTTCATTTTACACCCAGGGGAGCTGGACAATGTTAGAATTCTTACCTGATAAGGTCTTTATCCCAGAACCCTTTGATTTCAAAGAGATTGTTGCGGAGTTATATGAAGTTTTTGAACGAGATATCAAATTGGGTAACTTGAAATACAAAGGGATTCGAGTTATTTATGATGACAGAAAAATTGATTCTCAGTATGAAGAGGGCTTTTGGCACGTAATTGAGCGTGGGAAAAATATAAGAACACTTGATCTTAAGAGAGCTAAGCGATTACCTTGGGTTAAGCCCCTTATTACGTTTTCTGATGATCCCAGGCTACTTAAGTGGACAGAAAATTCTATAGATGGAAAAGGTCGTTTGGAGGAAGTTACATATATTTATTACGAAGAAGAGAGCTATCTGGTAATTTTAAAGGATAAACGCAGAGGCTTTTATTTGGCAACAGCGTATTATGTCGTTGGATATAATAGGCAATGGTATCGGGAGAAATACGAAAAGGCACAAAAAAAGGGACCCGGATGTTAACCGGCCCCTCAGCTCCTTCTACCATTGGTAGATGAGTATCTCTAACATTATGTTACTACTTATATTACAAATTTGCAACAAGTAGTTAATAACTTTCGGAGAAAAAAATTAGCACTATTCTTTTCGGGGTGCTAGTAACCTGTCTAGTAACAATAAGTTATATTATATGTCTGTGGATAAAACCTAATGCCCTGCAACCCAAAATCGGCGTAGGGACTCTTCTGAGAAACTACGCCGATACCTACTATGCTTTTCCCTAGACGCCCATACTGTCCTAGGAGCCCTTGGTG
>DMAO01000359.1:1827-2792 GCA_003446545.1 Sphaerochaeta sp. | reverse complement strand
CCAACGAAGCGAGAGTAGCGGAAGCATTACCATGATTCCATTACCGAGCGAGGGAGGGGAAAGCAAGGTGAGATAAAGAGCCCCTTGGGGCGGAAAAGGAGGCAACGCCTCCTCTCTCCAGGGCTTGCCCTGGGGTATTGATACCTTTCATTAGTGTATTGCGGGACAATTGTTGTCCTGGATAAAAAAATAGGAGAGAAAATTATGAAGAAATTCGCAATCGTATTGGCATTCGCATTGTTGCTTGCCGTTCCAGCTTTTGCAGCTGGCCAGAGTGAGGCTGCTACCTCTGTTTCCGAAGCTTTTGTTCCCTCACGGAACGTCGAATGGTATGTTACCAGCTCCCCAGGTGGTGGTTCTGACATCTTTACGCGCACCCTGCAGGACATCATGGACAGTGAGAAACTTGTCAACGACCAGAACATAGTCATCCAGTATAAGACTGATGGTGCTGGTGAAGTTGGTCGTCACTTGGTTGCAAACATCAAGGCGGGAGACCAGGCTGACCACACCCTGTTGACCTTCAACAGCGGAGACCTCATGCCGATGGCTAAGAACACAAACAACCGCTTTGAGAACTTCCAGCCCATCGCACACCTTGCTGTAGACAAACATTTGATTTTCGTTGGAGAGATGTCTGCCTATAAGAACATCGAAGAGGTAATTGCTGCACTAAAGGCTGGCAAGAACATCGTCATGGGTGGTTCTAAAGGTGACGATATAGCTTGTCATGCAGCCCTGATCAAGCAGTTGGGAGTTTCTGAGGATCAGTTTGCGTACATCGCACACGACTCTTCAAGCAGCGCCATCACTGCCATCCTCGGTGGTCACTTCGACCTGCTCATCAGCAAGCCAGCTGCCGCATCACAGTATGTGGAAGCCGGTAAGATCACCCCAATCCTTGCTCTTTCCACCAGCCGTTTCCCTGGAAACCTCAGTTCTGCCCCTACTCTTAAAGAGCTTGG
>DMAO01000359.1:0-1804 GCA_003446545.1 Sphaerochaeta sp. | reverse complement strand
GCTGTGGCTTACTGGAGTGATGTGTTCAGGCAGGTTTCCGAGCAGGATGCCTGGACCAAGGGGTATATCGAGAAGCAGAAGCTCGTACCGGATTTCATGGACCATGAAGTGTACAAAGCGTATGGTACACAGTTCCAGGCTGACTACCTTGCTTCCATTGGTAAGGACAAATAAGAAGTTCTCAAGCTACTACAATTTAGCCGTATCAAGATTGAGGGGTGAAGGGGAGAGCCCTTTCATCCTTCAATTCAATACAGATTGAATACAAGAAACGCTCTCTTAGGTACAAAAGGAGCCCTTCATGAAAAAAGTTGCGATCATATACACAGTTCGTCCAGTGCTGGAAACATTTCCAGAGCTTCTGGAAGAGGTTGTTGGAGAAAAGCTGAAGATCTTCAATCTGCTTGATGATTTTCTTGCCTCTGATCCAGGAGAGACCGGCTTCTTCTCCAAGGAGAACCATAACCGTCTCTTCAACGACTGCAAGTCTTGTGAATTGACCGGGGCCGACATCATTGTTGTAACCTGTTCGACCCTTACCCCGGCAGTACAGCTCATACGCCCCTTTATCAAGGTTCCCATCGTTGCCATCGATGATGCCATGACTAAGAAAGCAGTTCGTATCGGGTCAAGAATCAAAGTGATTGCGACAGCCGCGAGCACCCTCAAGCCGACTGTAGATAAGCTACAGCAAGAGGCTACACTCGCTGGCGTACAGGTAGGCATTGATGCCGAAGACAATGAGACTGCTTATGCAGCGATGAAGCGCAAGGACATGGCCACCCATGACAAGCTGGTGCTCGAACAGATTGCCATGGTCAAGGGATATGATTCTATCGTACTTGCCCAAGCCTCCATGGGGCATCTGAGGGAGGAGGCCGAGAAGCTGGCAAACATACCGGTCCTCGCTTCTCCCAGACTCTGTTGTGAGCAGGTGAAACAGCTGCTATCTGAGGGGACCTTATGAGAGACGCTATCCAAAACTATTGCCGGTTTGGCATCGTGCTGTCCATGGCGTATCCAGAGGGAGCCACCAGTGAAGAGGCATACCTCGCTTCGTTGAAGAAAGTACTTGTTGATCCCTTTTTCCAGGTAGTCGAACTAGGATCGCTGCCCTTTCCCACGATTGAGGATACTGTTACCTCAATGGTCAAGGTTGCACACTGCGACATGACCTTCAGCGGACATGCCCTGCTTTTCTCCCAGAAGCTGAACATAAACAGCTTGGATGAAGAGGAGAGACAGAAGGCCGTCCTTCTTCTGAAGAGTGGCATTGACCAGGCCTACAGCTGGGGATGTGAGACTTTTCAGTTTCTTTCCCGTCAGTTTGAAGAGGGAAAGCAAGAGGCTTATCTACAGCAGCTGATCATCTCAACCAAAGAGCTCTGCTCCCATGCAAAACAGAAGGGTGACATGACGGTCTGCCTTGAGGTATTCGACCATACCATCGACAAGAAGTCCTTGCTGGGACCAGCCCATCTGGTAAAAAGATATGCACAAGAAGTATGCAAAGACCATGACAATTTCGGCATCATGGTGGACTGTTCCCATATCCCCATGATCGGCGAGAGCATCGATGAAGCCATCGATCCTGTGAAGGCTTACATCCGCCATGCACACCTGGGTAATACCTTCATCAGCGATCCGAACCATCCGAGCTATGGAGACTACCATCCCCGATTCGGCTATCCGGGATCAGAGAATGACACACAGTATCTGAGCGCATTCCTGCAGAAGATGAAAGACATCGGTTACCTGGAGGAAGGGGGAGAGAATATACTCTCCTTTGAAGTGAAGCCCCAAG
>DMAO01000360.1 GCA_003446545.1 Sphaerochaeta sp. | reverse complement strand
ACGGCTTGTCAGCTCTCTGATTGGCAGCAGGGTTGACGGGGTCCTACTCGCCCCTGTCTCTGCACAACCGAAAGCGGTCGAACTCCTGCAGCGTGCGAACATTCCCTTCGTTCTCATAAATTGCATTCCAGAGGATAAGAACATCTCCTTTGTCTGTAGTGATAACCATGAAGGAGGAAGAATTGCTGCACAGTTCATCAACACACATCCAAGAGAGCAGACCATAGTGATAACAGGTTTCTCCCACCAGTCCATTGAACACCGCCTTGAGGGTTTTCATGATATGATCGATCCTCAGGTCAGTCTCAAGCACTACTCCCAGATAAAGACACAGGAAGAGGGATATGATCTTGTACCCCATTTGATTAGGGAGGATAGCATACAGAGGATTCCCACAACGCTCTTCGTCACCAATGACAACGTGGCCATAGGTATCATCAACCGATTGGTCGAACTCAAAATCCCAATTCCTGACCAAGTATCCATTCTTGGCTATGACAACATCCGCATAGCGAGCTCATGCAGAGTCCCTCTCACCACCATCTCTCAATCTTCTGTAGAGATGGGCAGGTTGGCAACAAAGATGCTACTCCATCTGATCAAGAACAAAGAGAAGCCAGAAGTTCTGAAACACCTCATAAAGCCAAAACTCATTTGTCGAGAATCTAGCGACTAACGGAATTACTATGGCTTACTGAGAAGAGGCATTTTGCGAAAGATAAAGACTATTCTCTACCCTTTCAACTGCTCCAAGAAAACATCCCCAGGCACAGCCTTGGAGAACAGGTATCCTTGATACTGGTTGCATCCGATTTGTTTGAGGAAACACAACTGCTCCTCAGTTTCCACCCCTTCGGCCACAACGATGATACCAAGCTCCTTGGCAAGCATCATCACCGTCTTGTAGATGGTGATGGCATTGGAATCAGGATAGCTTGAGATGAAGGAGCGGTCAATCTTAATCTTATCCATAGAGAGCTCCAACAGATAGGAAAGGGAGGAGTATCCTGTGCCAAAGTCATCAATGGAGATCCCTACCCCAATCTGATGGAGCCTATCCATAAGCTTGTCAGCGGTTGCCAGGCTTTCCACAGCTGTTCTTTCAGTCAGTTCAATGGATAGCATGGAGGTTTCCACACCCTGTCGCTTCAGTTCATCTCCTAAGAAATCGATGATGAATTCGTTTGAAAACTCCTCAGCACTCAGATTGATCGCCAAGTTGAAGTTGGGCACTACAGTACGGAGAAATTCCTGGTTGGCTTTGAGGAACCCTACCGCCTCCCGAATCACGAACTTCCCCAACATTGAGGTCAGATGATTCTCTTCCATCAGGGGAATGAACTCATCGGGAGCTATACATCCCAACTCAGGATGTATCCAGCGTATCAGAGCCTCTGCACCAAGAATTTTTCCACTTTCGACATCTACATGCGCCTGGTAGTAGAGACTGGGAGAAGAGGATTCGAAAGCGTCTGGAATAGCAGCAAGGATTGCTTGCTTGCGTATGTACTGGGTGTGAACATCCGCATCGAACAATAGGCTTGAACCTCTTTTTGAATCCTTAATCATCTTCATTGCCATGGAGGCTTGCATCAAAATCGTTGGTATGGAGACATCCCCCCCAGAACACTGAGAATATCCACATATGGCTTGGTTTTTTACATACTGAGCAAGGGAGGTACATAGCTCTTCAATCTCCAACAGTAGGGTTGTTACCCGAGCCTGCACTCTGGTGCTATCATCCTCATGCATGATAACAACATAGTTATCAGATGAGAAAACATATACAGGCTCTGATTGCCCAAGCTTAGAAGCGATGAAAAGCGAAATCTTAAGAGAGAAACCCCTTTCGGTGATGAGAGAATAGGGTGAATCTCGCACCAGCTGATGTTTCAGATGGATCAGCAGGCAGTAACTAGTCTGGGACTTCTCCTTACACCCTGCAAGAAGAGCCTCAGGAAGAAATCCCTGGTTCTCACTGACATACGAGACAAACTCGGGAACCCTCCAGGATGAACTTGTATAGACCTCAACAGTATATGCATCCTTTCGGTATTCTGCCTTTGCCCGCGTCCTTGTACGATTCGTCAGATACTGGTTGCCATTACGATGTCTGATCCATATGGGCATGGTAGCAGACACCCCAGTATGTTTTGCTATCGTCTCCAAATGAGGAGGGATTACATACGGCAACACCTTTTGCGTGCCATTACCAATCAATTCTTCTTGGGTATACCCACAAAGCACTTCGAAAGCATGATTGCAGGATGTAATCCGATTAGTCTCATCTATGACCAAAATTCCATTTCCCGAATACTCGGCGATGAGGGAACTGACTCGCATCTGCTTCTGTTCAGCCTTACGAAGTTGGTGGAAAACCATGAATACGATTGCAAACAAGAAAAGGAGAGCAGCAAACAACCACTTCAGATAAGGCCGTTGCAACAGCAGGTTCTGGCTCAGTTCTGGAAGTTCTGATAAGGCATAGTAACTGACTACAGTCCATAGCCTTCCTTCATCAGGATACCAAGAAAGGTCCTGGGTAGCGGTAGGTAGCACTGCCTGGTACTCATACGATGTTTCTTCTGAGACATACGAGCCTGAATCATCAGCAAAAAGATACCCTTCCAAGGCTGGATCCTTTTGGAACAGGGAAGCATTAGCCTCCTGCTGAAGGGATCCTGAGCAGTCTTGTCCTCCTTGGTGAATCCAAAACCCATCATTGTCCACTAGGCCAAAGGTAATATTCTTTGTCATCGCATCTTGATAGGTATTTAGGAAGGAGAGCAGGGAACATGCATCATAGTCGACGATCACCAGACCAAAAAAGGAGCCTTCATGATAGGCTGGCAGGGCAAGCACTAGTGCAGGCCCTGTATGCTCATCCTCATAGCTTTGCCGACTCTCCAGACTTATCGGTGAAATATACACTGTATTGGCATCATGGCTCTTGCCAAAGGTAAACAACTCAGTTTCACTACGGTCTACCAGGGCAGAAGGATCAGAAATGACTGCAGGTTTATTGGGAAAATGCACAATCTTAAGAGTCTCCATCCCTGATGCATCGAGAAAACGAATGTGGTTGATGTGATTTTTCTTAGTAGCTATTCGTACGAAAAGCTGCTCGAGTTCAGCACGGTTATTCTCTGTTGGATCCTGGACATAGCGAGAAAACTCATCTGAGTCGAAGACCATAAGAATATCAGATACAAACTGCGAAAAACCGGCTTCCAGCTGGTTCCCTATAATGGCGTTACCTTTTTCCTGTTCTGTTTGGAGAAGCTGAGAGGCCTGTTGCTCTAGGGACTTTTCATAGAGAGAAAAAATCACAAGGAACAGGACAACCAAGGGTACAACGAACACTACAGTTCGCTTCACTATGCTCTTGGAGTCTTTCACATGCAACCTCAATCTAAGCCTATCCTCCCAGAGAAATGAAAGGTATCAATACCCCAGGGCAAGCCCTGGAATCTCACCTTGCTTTCCCCTCCCTCGCTCGGTA
>DMAO01000143.1 GCA_003446545.1 Sphaerochaeta sp. | reverse complement strand
GGATTATCTTCCGACATATGGTACCCAACTCCCTGTCGGTCATTATCGTCTACTCTACGTTGAGGGTTCCCGCCTTCATCATGCAGGAGTCATTCCTCTCCTTCCTTGGTCTGGGTGTCCAGGCGCCGTATGCCTCTTGGGGCTCTCTTGTAGGGGATGCTGTAAACGGCATGACCCTCTATCCTTGGAAGTTGATATTCCCCGCCATCGCGATGACCATATTCCTCTTTGCCATGAACTTTTTCGGTGATGGGCTCAGAGATGCTTTCGATCCGCAAAGCAAGAACCAACTGTAGGAGGACGACAAATGAGTTTGAAAGCTAACGCAAAAGCAGTCCTCGAAGTTAAGGACTTGCAAACATATTTCAAGACTGACGCCGGCATTGTAAAAGCTGTTGACGGTGTATCATTTACCATCCATGAAGGGGAGACCCTGGGAATTGTAGGGGAGTCGGGAAGTGGCAAGAGCGTCACCAACCTCTCCATCATGCGCCTCATCCCCTCCCCCCCTGGAAGGATTGTTGGAGGTCAGATCCTGTTTGAGGGAGAGGACATCCTCAAGATGAGCGAATCTGAGATGCGCGACATCCGTGGGGATAAGATCTCCATGATCTTTCAGGATCCCATGACCAGCCTCAATCCGTTTTTGAAGATATCCACCCAGATGGTTGAAACCATCAGGTTGCATAACCCTAAGATGGGCAAGAAAGAGGCTCTTGAGCGCTCAATCGAAATGCTCAAGCTTGTTGGTATCCCTTCTCCTGAGAAGAGAATCAACAGCTACCCCCACCAGTTTTCTGGTGGGATGCGCCAGCGTGTCATGATAGGGCAGGCCCTTTCTTGCGATGCTCAGGTGTTGCTTGCAGACGAGCCTACCACAGCCTTGGATGTCACCATCCAGGCTCAGATACTGGAGCTCATAGCAAAGATAAACAGCGAGATGGGTACTGCTGTCATCTTGGTAACCCATGACTTGGGAGTAGTGGCAGGTATGTGTGACAAGGTTTGTGTCATGTATGCAGGTCGTATTGTTGAGACGGCCCTTACCGATGACCTCTATGCAAGGCCCTCCCACCCGTATACGGAAGGACTGATCAAGAGTGTTCCCCGAATGGATACGGCAAACAAAGACAAGCGACTATTCTCAATTGAAGGGCAACCACCGAACGTCATCGACCTTCCACCCTGCTGCCCCTTCCATCCAAGATGCCACGAGGCTATGGAAGTCTGTGAGCATGCCTATCCGCCACAGAAGGATTTGGGAAATCATCATGAGGTAGCCTGTTGGCTCTTCTGTGATGAAGAGGCCAAAAGACAGGCATTGCAGGATGCCACACAACAGGAGAAGGCATAATGGACACTACTACTATAAAGCCCCTTTTGGAAATAAGGGATCTCAAACAACATTTCCCCATCAAGACAGGTTCCCTGTTCAACAGAAAGGTCGGGGCAATTCGGGCTGTTGATGGAATATCCTTTGATATATATCCGGGTGAGACCCTAGGAATCGTAGGGGAGTCAGGCTGTGGAAAATCCACAACAGTACGCTCCATAGCCCAACTTTACAAACCCACCAGCGGGAGTGTGGTTTTCAACGAAATCGATATGGTGAAGGCAGATACCCGCTCAATGCTCAAGGCAAGGCAGGATATGCAGCTGATCTTCCAGGATCCCTATGCCTCCCTTGATCCTAGAATGACTGTACGCTCCATCATCGCAGAGCCTATGGTGATCTACAACAACCGCAAACTGTTGCCAAAGCCGATGACCTCAAACGAAATGGAACTCAGGGTCGAGGACCTCATGGAGCGTGTCGGTCTGAACAAGGTATTCAAGAACAGATATCCCCACGAGTTCAGTGGTGGACAGCGTCAGAGAATCGGTATCGCCCGTGCCCTTGCCCTCAATCCCAAAATCATTCTTGCTGATGAGCCAGTATCGGCTTTGGACGTGTCTATTCAGGCACAGATACTGAATCTGCTTGGAGATTTGCAGAAGGAGTTTGGTCTTACCTATCTCTTCATTGCACACGACCTCGCAGTCATCCAGCATATCAGCACTAGAATCGCAGTCATGTATCTGGGAAAGATTGTTGAGGTCTCTGAGTCTGCCCAGCTCTATGACACTCCCAAGCACCCATATACTGTTGCACTTCTCTCTGCAGCGCCAATCCCTGATCCCAAGATTGAACGTGAGCGAAAGCGAATCATCCTTACAGGCGATGTGCCTTCACCAGACACAGAACGCGTCGGCTGTTACTTCTATGACCGTTGTCCCAAAAAGATGCCCTGGTGTTCGTGCCACATCCCCCCTATGTTTGACATCACCGACAAGCATCAGGTTGCCTGTTGGCTCTACAACAAGGAAGATGTCAGCAAGATTAGCCTCAAAGATGCTCTTTCTGATGCTGCAAAGCATACAACTGAGGAAAAACCCAAGGGAATCGAGAAATGAAAGGTATCAATACCCCAGGGCAAGCCCTGGAATCTCACCTTGCTTTCCCCTCCCTCGCTCGGTANNACTCTCGCTTCGTTGGGGAATAAACGTACGATCAATACAGCTAAAAACAAGGACATTCTGCGAAGAGTGTCCTTGTTTTATTCTTGTATAGGAAAAGATTTGGATTCTCATCTTTCCTTGAGCTTAGAAAATTATGTCATTCAGGGTCACTCAGTCCAACTTGCAGATCCAAATCCCGTGGACGATCGACATACAGGCTCAGGCCGCTCACCGCTGCGATGGCCTGTATCGCGGCCTCTGTCCTGCCACCTGAGGTACTTTCTGGGATGATCTCAATGTCGCGGGAACTCTCATCCTTCAGGCAGATAGTGCATACTACCATGGCTTTGAACCTTCTCTTTGTTGGCTTTGCGTCCTTATTGGTTGAGCCACGGACAAAGTGTTCCAAAGAGAGATGAGAAACCTCACTGAACGGAATGATCTCCCACTTGCCCACAGGCCCGATCCCATAAAACGACCGCACTTCCCCCCTCTCTGTGTTAAAGACCCAACTGTCGCGAAAGAGGGCTCCTGCCAAGGAAAAAAGCAAAAGCAGGACAAGATGCCACATGGAGAAAAGAGAGACCCCTTCACCCGTATTAATAACCAACCCCCAGAGCAAAAAGAGGGTAAGGACCCAGCAGGATAGGGTGAATGACAGGCTCACTGAATAGGAAATGCCTATCTTGGTTTTCTTGGTAGCGTGTCGTACCATCTGATTCCTCCGATATTCCACATAAATATACCTGAAAAAGAGAGACTGGTCATCCCAGAAAGGCCATTTCATCCAAAGCAAGTAATAATATATAGCTTATGGATGACTTTTTAGCAGTAAGTGGTATTTGCTAGATGAACACATTTGCCTTTTCTCTTGATTCGTGGTTTAATGTAGATTATTCTAAGTTGAACGTTTACTATTAGAATTTACAAGGAGATATGTCTATGAAGAAATTTCTGGCTATTATGCTTTGCGTAGTGCTTGTCAGTGCTGTTTTCATTTCTTGCGGAAAGAAAGAAGCACCCACGCCTGCTGCAACTGTTGCTCCAGCAGCTCCAGCTCCAGCAGCTACTACACCTGCAGCCCCTGCTGCAACTCCTGCTCCTGTCGCCGCTGCTCCAGCACCTGCTCCAGCACCTGCTCCAGCTGCCAAGGAAGAACTTGTGTTCCGCATCTCTAACGGTGCAGAGCCAGAATCTTTGGATCCAGCTCTCATCCAGGGCGTACCTGAGCACAGGATCTACGAGACCATCTTTGAAGGTCTGGTAGCAATTCATCCTGAAACAGCTCTTGCTATTCCTGGTGTTGCCGAAAGCTGGACCATCAGTGATGACATGACTCAGTATACCTTCAAGCTCCGCAAGGATGCTGTGTGGTCCGATGGAGTTCCCATCACCGCTGACGATGTCGTGTACTCATGGTTGAGAATTCTCGATCCAGCAACTGCAGGACCCTATGCATGGTTCCCTTGCATGTTCCTCGCCGGAGCTCAAGATTTCAACGACGGCACTGCCGGACCTGAGGCTGTCGGAATCCGCGCCCTTGATGACCATACCTTCCAGATGGACCTCATCGGGCCCCTTCCGTACACCCTTGATGCACTTACCCACTACTCCTTTGCTATCGTTCCCAAGCACGCCATTGAAAAGTATGGTGCTGCATGGACTGATCCTGCAAACTTTGTTGGTAACGGGCCTTTCGTCCTGAGTGACCGAGTTGCTCAGACCTCCATCACTGCTGTTAAAAGTGAGACCTACTGGGACAAGGACAATGTAGTGTTGGACAAGGTCATCTTCTACTCTTCCGACAGTGATACAACCAACTACAACATGTACCTCAACGGGGAGCTTGACTGGGCAACAAACGTACCACCAGATCAGCTCAAGGCTGCAGAGATGCGTGATGATTTCCAGAAAGCACCACAGCTTGCCACCTATTACTATGTCTTCCAGAACGAAAAGGCTCCTATAAACAACGTACTGGTCAGAAAGGCTCTCGCCCTTGCTGTTGACCGCACTGCCCTTGTTGAAGGCGTAACCAAGGCCGGACAGATTCCTGCTTGGGGTATCGTAACTCCAATGGCTGGCTATGAAGCCCTTCCCTTCCCGTTCGAAGATCAGGACGAGGCAATTGCTGAAGCTCAGAAATTGCTCTCTGACGCCGGATATCCAAATGGCGCAGGTTTCCCGACCATCAGCATCCTGTACAACACCAATGAAGGTCACAAGCAGATTGCAGAGTTCATTCAGCAGGAGTGGAGAAACAACCTTGGAATCAACGTTACTCTTGAGAACCAGGAGTGGCAGACTTACCTTGCAAACAGAAACCAGGGTAACTTCGTTGTTGCACGTGCTGGCTGGGTAGGCGACTACACTGACCCGAACACCTTCCTTGATATGTTCCTTACCGGTGGTGGTATGAACGGTGGAAGATACTCCAATGAGATCTATGACCTCTTGATCAACGAATCTGCACGAATGGAAGCCGGCGAAGATCGCATGGGCGTCCTAAGAACTGCAGAAGACATCATGATCAACCAGGATCAGGGTATCATGCCTCTCTACTACTATGTAACCATGAACATGGTGAACACA
>DMAO01000141.1:2801-4682 GCA_003446545.1 Sphaerochaeta sp. | reverse complement strand
ATCTCAATCTTCAGATTACCATCACCCTTACAGTTCTCACACCTTCCTCCTGCCACGTTGAATGAGAAGCGCCCGCTCTTGTAACCACGGGCTTTGCTTTCAGGGAGGGAGGCGTACAACTCCCTGATGGGAGTGAATACACCCACGTACGTTGCAGGATTACTGCGGGGTGTACGTCCGATGGGACTTTGGTCAATGTTGATGACCTTATCAGGATGCTCAATGCCGGTTATGGTGGAATACCCATCAAAATTAGGATTTTTCTGGGCAATCTCTCGTTTTACCGCGGGAAGGAGCACCTCGTTGAGCAGGGAGCTCTTGCCGCTGCCGGAAACGCCGGTCAGGGCGATCATCTTACCCAAGGGAATGTCCACATCAAGGCTCTTGAGATTGTTCTTGCACGCCCCCTTGATGACTATCTTTTTCCCATTGCCCTTGCGTCTCTTCTTTGGGATGGGAATGGTGAGCTTGCGACTAAGGAACAGGCCGGTGATGCTTGCAGGGTTGGCTTCAATCTCTGAAGGAGTGCCTTGGGCGGTGATATATCCCCCATGTACGCCAGCCCCCGGCCCCAAGTCGACCACATAGTCCGCTTCACGAATGGTAGCCTCATCATGTTCGACAACCAGGACCGTGTTGCCCAGGTCCCGGAGTTTTTTCAGCGTATCGATGAGCTTCTGGTTATCCTTCTGGTGCAACCCAATGGAGGGTTCGTCCAGGACATACAATACACCACTGAGGGCACTTCCAATCTGGGTAGCAAGACGGATACGTTGGGCCTCCCCTCCACTGAGGGTGGCGCTACTACGGTCGATGGTAAGATAGGTCAGCCCAACATCACTGAGGAAACGTAGGCGAGACCGTATTTCCTTGAGCACCTGAGTAGAGATTATCTTCTGGTTCTCTGTAAGGGGAAAATCCTTGAACAGCTCAAGGGATTCCTTTACAGAAAGCCTGGTCGCATCCATGATGTTCATACCCTTGATGGTCACTGCCAGTGCCTCAGGACGGAGCCTGTCCCCATGGCAGCTGTCGCAGACATGGGAGTTTTGAAAGGAGTTCATCCACATGCGTATCTGCATGCTTTGTGTCTCGTAATAGCGACGTTGCAAATCAGGTATCACTCCGGGAAATGGTTTGTCGACCCGATAGAGCTCCTTGCGTTTTTCTCTGGAGTACTCCATGGTAAGGCTTTCCTTGGTACCATAGAGGATTGCGCTGATGACTTCAGGAGATAATTTGCTGAACGGGGTGTTCAAGGTAAAGCCAAAATGTTTGGCAAGGGCCTCAAAGGGGACGCGAGACCACTCGGCTTCCGGGTTTTGGGTGGCGATGGCACCTTTGTTGAAGCTTTTTGAGTAGTCGGGGATAATGAGCTCAGGGTCAAACTCAGTCTTGACACCAAGGCCGTTGCAATCAGGGCAGGCACCAAAGGGGTTATTGAAACTGAACAGGCGTGGCTCCAGGTCTGGAAGAGTTATGCCACAGTGTGGACAGCTGTTACGTTCGCTGTATATCTCCTCATGTTCGCTGTTGTCCTCCGCTATGAAGGTTATCTTCACCAAGCCGTTCGTCATCTCATTGCAGGTCTCAATGCTTGATGCAAGACGCTGGCGGGCATCGGGACGCAAGATGAGCCGGTCCACCACCACATCTATGGAATGCTTCTGTTGTTTTTCAAGGTTGATGCTCTGCTCAAGGTCCAGCAGTATACCGTCGACCTTCACCCTCTGGAACCCCCCACTCTTGGCATCTTCGAACACCTTCTTGAATTCGCCCTTGCGCCCTATTGCGACAGGGGCGCTTACGATGATCTTGCTCTCCTCTGGGGCCTTGTAGATGGCATCTATAATCTGGTCGACACTCATCTCAGTTATCTCA
>DMAO01000141.1:0-2667 GCA_003446545.1 Sphaerochaeta sp. | reverse complement strand
ACATCAGGCTTGTCCATCCTATCAAGAAACATGCGTGCATAGGAGCTGAGGCTCTCTACGTATCGTCTCTGTCCCTCTGCAAAGATGGTATCAAAGGCAAGCGAACTCTTTCCGCTTCCGGAGAGTCCGCTAATCACTATGAGCTTGTTCTTTTCCAGCTCGATATCTATGTTTTTCAGGTTGTGCTCGCGAGCACCCTTCACTATGAGTTTATTCTGCATTCCTTACCGCTTCCAATACTGCGTCCCTAGCCTCTTCAAGTTTGACTTTTCGAACCAGTTTTCCTTTTTCATAGAGGAAAATATCCTTTCCAATACCTGTAATTGCAATGTCTGCATGCTTCGCCTCCCCTGGCCCGTTAACCTGACAACCCATGATGGCGACCGTAAGGGGTTTGCTTACGCTCAGCAGTTCCTTTTCGATGGACTGCAGAAAACCTTGGGAGTCAAAGCTGTGCCTTCCGCATCGGGGACAACTGACGATGCGAATGCCACCCTTTCGCAAACCCAATGTCCTTAGGAGTTCAACACCAGAGTGCACTTCGGTCTCGATATCGCCTGTAATGCTTATACGAAGCGTATTGCCAATACCCAAGGAAAGGAGTCTTCCCAAAGCCCAGGTTGAGCGGGTAACTGAAGAGACTACAGAACCAGCTTCTGTCACCCCCAAATGGATGGGATAGCCACTTTGTGAGGCAAACAGTCTGTTAGCCTCATAGGTCGTCTCTCCATCACTAGCCTTCAGAGAGACCACAGAGTTATAGAACCCAAGGCTCTCAAACCAGCCTAGATACTCAAGGGCAGAGTTGCTCATCAAATAGGGCATGCTCTCCTCCCCTTTGGGCAGGGAGCCACTGTTGAGCCCGATGCGTATGGCAACGTTGTTATCCAAGGCGCTTCTGACTACCTCATCAACTTTCCAACGGGCTCCTATATTGCCTGGATTTATGCGTATCTTTTGAGCGCCGCATGCAATTGCATCCAGTGCCAATGTATAGTCGAAATGAATATCCGCCACCAAGGGAATTGGACTATGCCTGCAGAGCCAGGAAAAGCTTTCGTGGTCCTCAAGGCTTGGATAGGAAAAGCGCAGGATGTCACATCCCATGGCATTGAGGGCTCCTATACGCCTGAGAAGCTCTTGCAGCCCTGCTTTATCGTGTGGAATTGCACTGTCATACATAGTTTGCACCAGTACTGGCAGATCCTTCCCTATTTTTCTATCGCCAATGGTTGCTGTGTGATACTCAATCATGATACGTCCTCACTTTACCTTCACGAATTCTACCGTTTTACCCCTTCTTTGTTAAGGGTTTGGTAAACGCCTGTATAGCTTTTTTATTCTATAATGGTGAAGATGAGTTTTCGTACCTTTGTTCTATTACCAGGGGATTCCATTCCAACAGTATGGGGCTCACCAGGCATGAAGAGAGCGAAATGCCCAGGTTTGGCATGTATCACTCCAATAGGATCAGCGGCAAGATTTGCCTTCCCTTCCTGGTCAAAGGAGAGGGATCGGGCATGCTCGGGCCAGGATACAGCCATGAGCTCCTCTCCGGACAATAGAATATGGACCCTAGTCTTTTCCTCAAATACCTGATACAGACGAGGTTCCACGGAACTAGTATATTCCACCACCTCATAGGAAATGCGAGGATTATGACATATTTTTTGGCCAACGGACTCTTCCTTCCACCGTTTTGATTCGATTATCTTGAGTACATTAGTAAGCTCATCAATGAGGGTAATGTATCGGGAAAGATCTGAAAGATCATCATAAATCATAGGTAAACCTCTAAGCCCCAGTATACAGATTTCAGCAAGAAGGGCAAGATTGATAAGGATGAGCCTTATAGAATGAGGTTGTCACTACCTACAGGCCATTGATGGCCTGATCAAGAGTCAGTTCCTACTGGACATAAGCAACAACAGACCAGAGACCACTGCAGCGGCCCCTCCGATAAGATACCACATGGTCTCCTTACCAAATCTGAAGCCTAAAAGGGATCGAAGTGACTCTGATGCAGACTGGGAGGCATAATAGCCGCCAACGATAAGTGCTACACCGCCGACAAACATAATGATTCCAAGTATTCGTACCATATATACCTTCCTTTTTCGTAGCCAGACAATCAAATATTCATGATTTACACAGTGATAGAAAAATATAAAACCTCACAAGGGTCCTACCTTCCTTTCAGTACAAATATACCGGAAACACAAGCAGCTAGACCGCCAATAATGTACCACATGGTCTCTTTGCCGAATCTAAACCCGAAAAAAGAACGAATTGATTCTGAAGTCGACTGGGAAGCGATATACCCTCCAACAAGAAGGGTGACACCACCAACGAGTAACAAGATTCCAATACTACGAGAACTCATACAAACCTTCCCTAGTCGTAGCAAATGAGTCTATCACTGAAGATAGTTTTCACTACTCTGTTATCCCAGATGAAAACAGTCCTCTCACATATATAATCGAATAGTTAGTGGTATTAGTCAATGCATAGTATCCATTTACATTTACTTATCTAGTATATTTAAAACCATCATTTGCCCAGAGTTGGTCGAACCTGCAAAAGAAGCTTCATTTCGAGTATTTCTCTCTATAACCTGTGCCAGGTAATGAAACGTAACAAGTAAGGGATCATGCCTTTACTTTTATA
>DMAO01000264.1 GCA_003446545.1 Sphaerochaeta sp. | reverse complement strand
GCTCTCGAAAAGGCAAGAGAAGTACAACTACAGATGACTGATAGCATAGCTGACCGATTACCGGTCAGCTATAAGCAAATCCCCTATACAAAGGGGTATGCAAAACTCTTATCAAGCTACCCTGACGCACGCTCTTGGTATGCCTCACGAGAGAAACTCGATGCACTTGTACTTATCAATACGACAAAACTTTCCTCAAATGATCGTATAAGGCTCTACTGGTATGAAATCTTCTCTGATACCACCACCCTGATCTTTGACCGGGTGCTGGTGAACAAGACTCCCCTTGAGATACAAGAGGAGATAGGGAGAGCCTTATTGGCTAGGACTGCAGGTCCCAAGTATGGACTGCTCATCTTTGACAACTATACCTCTTCAATAGGCATAGATATCAATTCTGAACCTCTTGTTCTCAAGGATGGCCAGGAACTGTTGCTCTTTGGAGACTATACCATAAGCCTTGGCGGAGAGCTGTACGTTCCGGCTCAGATAGAGATTAGCCTGCTTCCAAACACCATTACCCATGTCCCTTCCACCCTAAAGCGAGCAGAGCTAGGTGATATTCGCCTCTCTTCCACGCTGGGAAAGGTGCAATGGTTTGTGGATGGGGCCTTTCGGGATACTAGTGTGGATCTGAGCATCAGCTCTTCTATGGTACCACTTGTTATTGTTGCTCAGAAGGAGGGATTCGCAAGCAAGACCCTTCAGGTGCATAAGCCGGTCCAAGAGATCTCTGTCTCCTTGCACCCAGAATGGATGACCAGTTCGGCTCTTCTTCAAGAAGAGCAAAGGGACTTCTATAAAAGTTTACGAAATACTATGCTGGTTTTTGGACTCTATGTGGCCAGTATTACACTCTCTCAAACGTTCGAGGAGGCAAACCCGTTGTGGCAGCCCCTGCAAGTAGCGACAAGTGGCTTTGCCCTTGTCTCTACGTTGCACACTATTATGAATCTTGCTTCCTATGCCGCTCTTGCGAGTTCTGGCGTACGATAGCAGTTCTTGGAGTTTCTGTATGAAAAAGAAGTTTGGTGATAGGCTCAAGGCCTTGTTTGGAATAAAGATTTTCAATGAGCAGTTCTTTGAGGATCTCGAGGACTTCCTTATTGAAGGGGATCTCGGTGCGAAGCTTGCCATGGAAATCTCAGACGAGATGAGAAAACTGGCAAAAAGCGAAAAACCTACAAATCAGGAAGACCTCCAGCTCATGGTAAAGAGGTTGCTCTCTTCGCGGATTCGAGCCTATCTCCCAGAGTTGCACAAGGATGAGCTGACTGTGTTTCTCATCCTTGGGGTCAATGGGGTTGGTAAGACAACATCCATTGCAAAGATGGCTCAGATGTACAAGAACCAGGGCTATGAGGTGATGCTTGCTGCTGCAGACACGTTCCGAGCTGCTGCCATCGACCAGCTGGAGGTTCACGCACAGCGATTGGGATGCCGCTTGGTAAAACAGAAGAGTGGCAGTGATCCAGGTTCTGTAGTTTACGATGCGATAACCTCGGCAAAGGCGAGAGGGGAGCATCTTATCCTCGTCGATACTGCAGGCAGGATGCACAACAAGGAAAATCTGCTTCGCGAACTCTCCAAGATTGACAAGATTGTGCAGGGAAGGGGAATCGATGCCGCTCATTACATGAAGTTCCTTGTCATAGATAGCACAACCGGACAAAATGGGATAAGCCAGGCGGACCTGTTCAATCAGGCGGTAAAGCTCGATGCCCTTATCCTTTCCAAATATGACTCCCTTGCAAAGGGAGGGGCTCTGGTACAGATAGGGGAGAAGTTCGCCATTCCCATCGCCTTTGTCGGCACTGGGGAAACCTATGCCGACATGCATCCTTTTGACAAGGATGAGTTCCTCGATAGCCTGGTAGGATTATGAGAAGAATACCCCCTCTCTTGCTCGCTCTGATGTTCCTGTTCTCTGTATCTGCCCAAGAGCAGGTACGCTCGAACAGCATCGGGCAGGATAGGATTAAGTTTTCTGAAGAGAGTGAATATACCCTTAGCACCAAAGACAGCGTGTCCACATTGGAATACCAGGGGGAACCCGTGTGGGAAAAGACCAAGACGCTCTTGGAAGAAGGGTTTGAAATTTCAACCTATTATTTTGAGGATGGGATTACCCAGAAGAGAAGGTATGAGAATAACCGCCTCGTCTCAGAAGAGGTGGGGGAAAAGGCCAGGTATTACTACTATGACGAACGCGGCCTTTTGGAAAAGACTATGGTGTTGCTCTCTGGAAAGCTCACCGAGATGGAGTTGTATACCTATGATGTGGATAAGCATAGCCTCAACAGCATACTCACCATCACAGAGGAGGGCAGTTCCATCTCCTATTTTGGCGATCCAATCATTCGTCCCTGGTTTTCCTACACGAAAGGAAAAACCTTTACAAAGGAAGTCCAGATCTCCCAAAACTTGCAGATACAAGAGGTTTGGGAGGGTAATACCCTCATCAAGTCCGTAGCGGTAGAGATGACTAAAGAGGGAGGAATACTACTGACCACTACGAAAAATGGGATGGAAGAAAGCGAACTCTACAACGAGGCTGGGTTGTTGGAACTGAGAATTTCTCCTTCCCTTACCACAGAATATTGGTATAATGAGGAACGTACCCTTAAGGAAGCGGTTGAGAAAACTTCAGATGGGCAGGTGCTTATCAAACGCTATGAGGAAGGTCGAGAGGTGTCAGAATCACAATACATGAACGATATCCTTGAGAAAGAGACTCTCTACCCTAGCGATAGCGGTAAAGTTGAAACCCTGTATGACAATGGGCAGCCTTACTGTGACATAACGTATGCTCTCGATGGCAAGCGTGTGCTTTCCATCAGGTACCGATAAATTCTATGCTGGTATTTCTGGCAAAGCGGTATGCGTTCTCTTCACAGAACCGGCACAAGGGCACCAGTGTGCGAATCGCTTTAGGCCTTGCACTCTGCCTGTTTGCCATTACTATGGTGCTCTCCTTCATGCAGGCACTGCAGGAAAATCAGTTCGTAGACATACGCACCTTTGAGTCCTTCGATGTGCACTCCCCGTTGCACTATACCGATCTCAAAAGGGGTGATGCTCTGGTTGATGAACTGGAACGTATGCCACTGGTTGACCATGCATTCCTATTTGCTGAGATTCCAGTCCTGATCCAAGGCAAGGATGGCTCCTCCCTGGCAGGGAGGATACGTGCCATACAGAGCAAGGGCCCTTTCGCCGAGGGGCTGAACCTCTATAGGGGAGAGCTTATAAAGGCAGGGGAGCTTACTTCCTCCTATCTGCATCTTTCTGCCATGAACCTTGGGGAGTCTGTTGAGGTTACACTCCTGAAGAAAGGCAAGCAGGCTACGGTCATTCCCTCACAGAGGAAGGTGACCATAGGGGGAGTCTATTACACTTCCATGTATGACTTTGACAGCTCCACATACCTGACCGACTTGGATACACTGTATACACTTAACCCTGAGGCACCCCTTTCTGTTGGTATCTTTTCAAAAGAGAACAGTGGTCTTGTTGCCCAAGAGATAGAAAAGAATTTTCCTGACCTTGAGCCTATTACCTGGAAGGAGGCGAATGCCTCTCTCTACGGGGCGATGCAATTGGAACAAAGTATGATGACCCTTATGCTGTTGCTGATGGTAGCGGTCATCATCATCCATATTCGAAACAGTTCAAGGCGTCTCTTGCTTGCGAAACAACGCGAGATAGCGATGCTTCGCTCGATGGGCCTACAAAAGAGTCAGGTACAGAAGCTATTTGTATTGCAGGCTTTGATCGTTTCTTCTGTTGGAGCGTTGGGAGGAATTTTGCTCTCCCTTATTGGTGTTCTGCTCTACCCAAATTTCTCCCAACTTGTCTATAGCTCTTTGGGTGTGCACCTCGTTCTGGTTGTCAATTACCTTGATCTTTTCATTCTGGTCGTAGCGATATTCTGCTTCAGTGGCTTAGCTTCCTATGTAGGCACTCGCCGTATACTGAAGGCGGATATTATGGAGAT
>DMAO01000329.1 GCA_003446545.1 Sphaerochaeta sp. | reverse complement strand
CGCCTGGGAGTCTCGTGAATCATACTGGGGAAGATGGGTGCACTTCCCAGGCCTAAGAGTACCAGGGCGAAGCCCGCCACATTGGGATGGGGAAAGAGGAACAGAGAGAGACTTGCCAAGCAGAGGATGAGGCCTCCAAGGGTCATCTGGTTGTTGGAGACCCTGAAGGTGATAAAACCACTGAGGACTCTTCCAACAGTGATACCTATGTAGTACAGGCCTCCCCATAGGGCGGCTTTCGTAGGGTCCAGGCCCTTTACCTGCACCAGATAGGTAGGTGCCCAGAGTCCTGTCGCTATTTCAAGAGAGCAGTAGAGAAAGAACGTCAGCAGGGCGAAGGGAACCCCCTTGATCCTCAAAGCCTCCCTATTGCCCTGTGCTGCCTCACCGACTTGCGTTACCTTCTTATCCTTCCACAGGTGCACAGAGAAGGCCAGGACAAGGACAAGGAGAACCTGCAAGGCCCCGATAGACCGGTAGCCTTCCCTATAGCTGAAGCCCATGGTAAGAGCGAGTGCAACGATGGCAGGCCCCAGGCTTGCACCCACTCCCCAGAAGCTATGCAGCCAACTCATATGCCTCGCCTTATAGTGCAAGGCCACATAGTTGTTCAGTGCGGTATCGACAGAGCCTGCTCCGAGACCCAAAGGAAGTGCAAAGATGAGCAACAGGGCAATATGATGTGATACAGAGAAGCCCAAAAGGGCGAGAGCCGTCATCAGGACACTGAGAAGGGTCACCTTGCCTGTCCCAAATCTTTCGATGACCTTGGTACTGTTCAGTGCTGATATTACAGTTCCCATGCTGGTCGTTGCCGCGATGAGTCCGGCACTCCAAAGGGGGAGCCCAAGTTCGGTGTGCATGACCGGCCATGCACTGCCAAGCACTGCATCAGGGAGACCCAAACTGATAAACGAGACATAAATAAGAATCAGAAGTGCCATACTACCGTCCGGTTGAGAGGAAATAGAGGGTGACTACCACAGAGAGTGCTATCCTGTAGACCCCAAAAATGGAAAAGTCATGCTTGCGCACATAGGCAACCAAGCCCTTAATACAGACCAACGAAACAACAAAGGAAGCGACGAAGGCAACAGCAATGAGCAGATACTCATCCTTCGTATAGGAGAAGCCCAGCTTCAGCAGTTTCAACAGCGAGGCCCCTGCCATGACAGGGATAGCCATGAAAAAGGAGAACTGTGCGGCTATGCTCCTGTCGATGCCCAGGATGATTCCCCCCAGGATGGTTGAACCGGATCGGCTGGTCCCAGGTACCAGGGCAAGCATCTGAAAAGATCCTATTGCCACTGCATCCTTGAAAGAGATGGCCTCTAGACTTGTTACCCTAGGTGCCCTTGTTCCCCTTCCCTTCTTCTCCAACACTACATAGATTGCCCCATACAGAGCAAGGGCCACGACAATTACCTGCCACCTATAGAGGTAGGTATCCATCAGGTCATTGAGGAGGATGCCCCCAACCCCTGCAGGGAGGGTAGCTACCAACACCTTGGCCCAGAGGGTCCAGGTATTGGACTTTTCAGCTTTGTCCTTCTTCGGGGAGAAGGGGTTGAGTAGGGAGAAATAGAGTATGATGACTGCCAGGATGGAGGCGAGTTGTATGATTACCATGAACAGCTCTTTGGCTTTCGGGCCCAACGATAGCGATAGCAACTCATCAAGCAGGAGAAGGTGTCCCGTCGAGCTTATGGGTAGCCACTCTGTAATTCCTTGCACTATGCCTAACAACAACGCCTTCAGGACCTCTAGCATGGACTCCTCCTCAACACGTTCGCCAGTCTAGAACATAATCAGTCCCAGTTCAAGCTTGTCCAATCAAGTTCGGCATAGGTTGCGACACCTTGTACGGATTTGTCTTAAGTGGTAGATTTGCAACAATAAGGAAGAGTGTATGGCCCTACATATTGTATTGTTTGAACCTGAAATACCACAAAACACCGGCAATATAGCCCGTACCTGTGCAGCTGTAGGTGCGACTCTTCATCTTGTACACCCTCTGGGATTCTCCTTGGAAGAGAAGCACCTCAAGCGCGCAGGGCTGGACTACTGGCACCTGCTCACCTTAGTTGAGCATGAGAGCATCGAGGCCTTCATGCAAAAGCATGCCAATGATCAGCTGGTTTTCTTTACCACCAAGGCACACCAGCTCTATAGTGATTTTGAGTATCCCTGTGGAGACTGCTATCTGATCTTCGGCAAGGAGAGCCGTGGTATCAGCGAGCATATCCTCGTCGGTCACGAAAATGGGTGTGTACGCATACCCATGCTTGAGGAGGCAAGAAGCCTCAACCTCTCCAATACGGTAGCCATTGCAGCATACGAATATATGAGACAGCAGAACTTTCCGTCCCTCTTACAGAGTGGGACCTTACACAGACTAACCTGGGGAGAAGCAACATGAAAAAGATAGGGATCATCGGAGCGGGAAACATGGGGGGCGCAATTGCCCAGGCCCTCAGCTCGGAGAACGATTGGCAGGTAAGCATATTTGACCCTGATAGTGCCAAGACAGAGAGCCTACATGGCTGTAGACTGGCCTCATCAATGGAAGAGCTCGTACAAAGTGAAGACCTGTTGTTGCTTGCTGTCAAGCCCCAAGTGCTTCCATCTCTTTACCCTATCTTGCGTAAAGCAGGGTCGGAAAAGAAAAGATGGATAAGCATAGCGGCAGGGGTAAGCCTGGAAACACTGATAGAAAACCTAGGGACTGAGGAGGTTGTACGATTCATGCCCAACCTGGCAGCCCAAGTGCGCCAGTCGGTCACCGCTGTGACACCCAGCCTCAAGGCTTCAGCATCATTGAAAGAGACAGCCCTTCTGGTAGCAGAGCTTTTCGGCTCAGCCTTTACCCTTCCAGAGGACCAGATAGCCGCCTTCACCGGTATCAGCGGATCGGCCATAGCCTATGTGTTCCAGTTTTTCCACGCCCTTGCCATGGGAGGGGTCGCCGAAGGCCTTCCCTACCCCCAAGCCCTTGCCATTGCACGAGATACCTGCCTCAGTGCAGCCGCCCTGCAGAAAAGGGATAGTGCGAACCCAGTGGCCCTTGCCACCATGGTCTGCTCAGCAGGGGGAACAACCATCGAAGGGATGAAAGCCCTGGCCAACGGGAACTTCGATGCCACCGTAATGGCGGCAGTAACGGCTTCGAGCGCCAAGTTCCGCCTCCTTGAGGAGAAGGCAAAACAGAGCGGTAAGCAACTTTGAATTTTGTACTACCATACCTAATGAGGAAGTATCATGATTGACTTAAAAGAACTGAAAGAGAGACGTGACGAAATTGCTCAGAATATCAGCAACCGTTTCATGAGTGTCGATATCGATGAGATCATCGCATTGCAGGAAAGGCGCTCAGCAATGTTGCAGGAGAGCGAAGCCTACCGGGCAAAACGTAATGAGAATGCCCAGAAGATGAAGGCGAAGCTCGATAAGGAGACACGCGACATCTATATTGCCGAGGGCAAGGAGATCAAGGAGACCATCGCCAGGCTGGAAGCAGAACTCGAAGTGGTCGAATCTGCCTTCCAGGCAAAGGCAAGGACCATTCCCAACTATGCCCACAAAGAAGCACCGATCGGCAAGGAGGACAAGGACAGCACTACCATCAGGGTGGTGGGAAAGTCCCCTTCCTTCTCCTTCAGACCCAAGGACCATGTCCAGCTCGGTGAAAGTCTGGACCTCATTGACTTCGATACCGCCACAAGGGTATCAGGGCCCAAGTTCTACTACCTGAAAAACCAGGCTGTAATCCTACAGATGGCCATGGAACGCTACGCCCTTGATATTGTGATGAAGCATGGCTTCACTCCCTTCATCACCCCGGACATCGCCAAGGAAGAGATCCTTGCAGGGATTGGTTTCAATCCCCGTGGGGAGGAGAGCAACATCTATACCCTTGAAGGGACAGATACCTGCTTGGTCGGAACCGCTGAGATTACCCTTGGTGGCTACTATGCAAACCAGATTCTCGACAAGAAGAAGCTGCCCATCAAGATGAGTGGCCTTTCCCACTGCTTCCGTCGTGAAGCAGGAGGCGCCGGTCAGTACTCCAAAGGCCTGTACCGCGTACACCAGTTCTCCAAGCTGGAGATGTTCATCTACTGCCTTCCTGAACAGAGCGAACACTACCACAACGTCCTCCTGGAAATAGAGGAGGAAATCTTCAGTGGTCTGGGCCTCTCCTACCGTGTGGTCGATACCGCCACCGGTGATTTGGGCGCCCCTGCATACCGTAAGTTCGACCTTGAGGCATGGATGCCAGGCCGTGGCGAAGCAGGAGAGTATGGGGAAGTCACCTCAACGAGCAACTGTACCGATTACCAAGCCCGTGCACTGGGTGTCCGCTACCGTGATGATGAAGGCTCAATCCAGTTTGTCCACATGCTCAACGGGACTGCCATAGCCCTCAGCCGGGCTATGGTAGCTGTGTTGGAGAACTTCCAGAATGAAGATGGATCTGTATCAATCCCCTCCTCATTGGTCCCCTACACAGGATTTGAAACCATTCAGGCTCTATAAGAAGGAATGAAACACACTATGCATACAAGCGCACTCACTACAGATTTCTATGAGCTGACCATGATGCAGGGATACTTCAGCGAGAAGCATAACCCTGAGGTAGTCTTTGAGATGTTCTACCGTACCAATCCCTTCGAGGGCGGGTACGTGATTTTTGCAGGACTCAATGACTTTATCGACAAGCTTGAGGGCCTATCCTTCAGCGAAGAGGACATTGCCTACCTTGCAAGTCTCAATACCTTCACTCCTGACTTTTTGGAGTATCTACGGTCTTTCTCCTTTACTGGGGATATCTATGCAATGACCGAAGGGACTGTAGTATTCCCTAGGGAGCCTCTGGTCCGGATCCATACCAACCTCATCGAGGCTCAGCTCATTGAGAGCCTGTTGCTCAACAACCTGAACTTCCAGAGTCTGATAGCCACCAAGGCTTCCAGAATGTCCCTTGCTGCAAAGAGAGGCTTGCTCATGGAGTTTGGACTCAGACGTGCCCAAGGCCAGGATGGGTCGCTCTCCGCTTCTAGGGCTGCCTTTATCGGAGGCGCCCAGTTTACCAGCAACACCCTTGCAGGCAAGACCTATGGCATTCCCGTCACAGGGACGATGGCACACTCCTGGGTTATGAGTTTCCCTTCGGAATTGGAGGCTTTCAGGATCTTCGCCAAGTATTACCCTGAACATCCCACTCTGCTGATCGACACCTACGACACCTTGGGTTCAGGTATAGAGAACGCCATCGTCGTTGGATTGGAGCAGAAAAAAATAGGCAAGAAGATTGGAGTGAGAATCGACAGTGGGGATCTCTCCTACCTGCCTCGCGTGGTTCGCAAGCGGTTCGATGATGCGGGCCTGTCTGATGCCACCATTTCCGTCTCAAGCGACCTGAACGAGGAGATTGTGCAGACGCTCATCCACGATGAGGTGCCCATCAACAGCTGGGGCATCGGAACCCATCTGGTTACCGGTGGCAAGCAGTCAGCACTCAATGGGGTTTACAAGCTTGTAGCCAAACAGGACAATGACGGGCGTATGGTTCCCACTATGAAGATATCCAATACCTATGAAAAGACCACCAACCCTGGGGTCAAGCAGGTCTGGAGGTTCTACGATAAGGACAACGGGGCCTTGGCTGACCTGATAACCCTTGAGAAAGAACACATCACCTCAGGGAAGGCCTATACCTTCTTCCATCCCTTCTCAGATGTCGATTTCTTCGAGATGCTTCCCGATCGCTATGCGACGTGTGTTCCCCTGCTGACCAAGAAGGTGGCCAAAGGCAAGCGCCTCGGAGAAAAGCCTAAGGTGCAGGAGATCCAGAGATTCTCCATGGAGACTGTCAAGGAATTCCACAAGACGTACCTTCGCCTGATCAATCCGCATATCTACAAGGTGAGTCTCTCTTCCAAGCTCAAGAAGATGAAGATGGACCTGCTTGTTGAGCAGAGAAGGAAGGCAAAAGAAGACTCTGAGCTCTAAATTCTCCACATGACTCTGGTATATCCCACAGCCATTGAATGGCTGTGGGAAACAATTACTGTACCAAAGACAGCTACCCCTGCGTTGGCGACGACCCAAACAGGCCGGCCCCTGAATGGGCCGGTCTCGAACAATGAAAGGTATCAATACCCCAGGGCAAGCCCTGGAGAGAGGAGGCGTTGCCTCCTTTTCCGAGCCAAGGGGCGCTTTATCTCACCTTGCTTTCCC
>DMAO01000236.1 GCA_003446545.1 Sphaerochaeta sp. | reverse complement strand
GGTAAAAACAGTTCATAGCTTCACTGTAACGGGTTCCAAGCTGGAATATGTTGCCGACTTCCACACCCTTGGAAGAGGTGAGGGCACTTGAGCAGTTCGGACACGGAAGCCCTGCAGTGGCAGTTGCGAGATCGGCTACAATACCAGTGTAATCACGTTCGAAGTTGGTGTTCAGCAGGTGGTAGCCCTCTTCGTTTGCCCCGGCGACGAGGTTGTTGCTCTTTGCAACCGAATCATCAACGACGACAACGACATCAGAGGATGCGCCGATAGGCGATCCGTAACCTGGTATCATTTTCTTTGCAACAATCTCTTCCGTATGGGCTGGTCGAAGTGCGTTGGCCTTTACTGCGTTCTGCAACTTGTTCTCTTCGACATCCATATCCCCACGAATGACACCGATGATGAGTTTTTCTTCCTCTTCACCGTTTTCGTCATTGATAAACGTGCCTACCATAAAGACAGCCTTTGCAGTCTTTGACGTTTCAATCTTGAGGAACTGGGCAAGAGCCTCGATGGTCTTGCATTCGGGGGTCAGTACCTTTTCCAGGGCTTTTGTCTCTTCTTGGTGGTAGGTTTTCTTGAAGGTTGCTATCTGGCGGTTAGCAGTATACCCGCATTCCTTACAGGTAATGATGGTATCTTCGCCGATGGGAGAGAGGTACATGTATTCATGGGATATTTTGCCTCCCATCATTCCACTGTCTGCACTTACAACAATTGTTGGTAGAGCACAACGGCTGAAGATCCTGAAGTAGGACTTGTAGTGCTTGGCGTACTGGATATCCAGGCCTTCCTGGTCCCTGTCAAAGGAGTAGCTGTCCTTCATGGTAAACTCACGGACCCTGATGAGCCCCGCACGGGGACGAGGGTCGTCACGCCATTTTGTCTGTATCTGGTAGACCAGCTGGGGTAGGCGCTTGTAGCTGTCGATTTCGCCTCGGGCAATATCGGTTACGGCTTCCTCGTGGGTCATGGCAAGTACCATATCCCGTCCGCTTCGGTCGATGAACCTGCTCATCTCCTTGTCGATGCTGTAGAAACGACCGGTCTCTTTCCAGATGTCTGCGGTGTTTACCAAGGGCATCAGCAGTTCCTGAGCTCCGATGTCATCCATCTCTTCGCGGATGATCTGGCTAATCTTCCTAGTCGCAATGAACCCGAAAGGTAGCAACGAGAAGATCCCGGCACCCATCTGTCGGATAAATCCTGCACGAAGCAGATATTCATACCCCTTGCTGTCTGCACCGTTTGGTGCCTCGCGAAGGGTTTTGGAAAATACATTGGACATGCGCATGCTCTTATTGTCTCCTCTTTTGCTCGAACAGCTCTCATTGTAACAAAACGACCTTTCCTCCTCAAGGTATATGTCCAAGGAAGCTTTAACAGGTGGGGCGATGCATGCTATACTCGCCCTATTATGAATATCAGCCAATATGAGAAGGAACGCACTCAGGTTGCCGCGTTCATGACCCGCCTGTATGACCGTCAGCTCACCACTGCCAGCGGTGGAAACATCAGTCTGCGCATCAGTGATGAGCTGTTCTGCATTACCCCCTCAGCCTTGGACAAGGGTAAGCTTACCTTTGAGGATATTGCGGTGGTAACCATGGAAGGGAAGAACCTCACCCCAGATTTGCCCTTGAGCATCGAGACAGAGATGCACCGTCTCTCCCTAATAGCCCGTTCTGACTGTCGTGCCATCGTCCATGCCCACCCTACCTATACCTCAGCCTTCACAGCCATCACCAAAGACGGAAAGTGTGCCATTGACACCACCATGATAGCCGAGTCCTACTTTATCCTTGAAAAACCTGTAATGGTCCCCTACCGCCTGATGGGTACGGTCAACCTTGCAGAGCAGGTTGCAATACAGGCTTTCGATCACTCGGTCCTCCTGTTGGAGAACCATGGGGCTGTCACCTTGGGGAAATCCCTGTTGGAAGCCTTTGACAAGATGGAACTGCTCGAGCGAGCCGCCCAGATGACTACCATTGCCATACAGATGGCGAGTCGGGGTTATGATGTCTCAACTTTGGATGATGCGCGATGTGAACAGCTTATGCGTATGAAATATGGAAACAAATAAAAGGAGAAGGCAATGCTTGATGTGAAAAGACTGAAGCAGGTAGCTTTGGAGATTCGCAAACTCACCATCGAAGAGATTGGTAATTTCGGATCGGGCCATATTGGAGGAAGCATGTCCATTGTGGAAATGCTCACCTACCTATACTACCACGAGATGAGGGTTGACCCTTCCGATCCCAAGAAAGAAGATCGTGACCGGTTTGTCTGTTCGAAAGGCCATGCCGGCCCTGCAGTATATGCAACTCTTGCTACCAGGGGCTACTTCCCTCTAGACGAGCTGAAGACACTCAACCAGGGTGGGACCAACCTGCCCAGCCACTGTGACATGAACAAGACCGTCGGTGTCGATTTCACCGGTGGCTCCCTTGGTCAGGGCTTCAGTGCCGCTGTGGGCATTGCCTTGGGCCAGAAGATTCGAAATATTGAAGCGAATACCTTTGTCGTAATCGGCGATGGTGAGAGCCAGGAAGGCCAGATTTGGGAAGGGGCGGCAACCGCTGCACAGTGGAAGCTTGGTAACCTGATAGCCTTCACTGACTTCAACCGCCTCCAGCTTGACGGCTATACCTCCGATATCGTAAGCATGGAAAACCTTGATACCCGTTGGCTTGGGTTCAACTGGCATGTTCAGCGCATCAACGGGCATGATTTTACTCAGATCGACCGAGCTGTCCAGATTGCAAAGGCT
>DMAO01000226.1:4065-4700 GCA_003446545.1 Sphaerochaeta sp. | reverse complement strand
CCTGATCCCGAAGAAACCCAGTGTCAGGACAACCATCGCCACTACATGTGGGGTTAGGGAGAAGGTGGCAGCCAGTGTTCCGACGATGGTCGGGGAAAATGCCAAAAGTATCAGGAACAGGCCAAGGAAGAAGGTGGAAAGCCCTGCGGTCAGCCTTGCCCCCTTTTTATCGTAGAAAATTCCTGCAAATGGGATAATGAGGCTGCTTGTCAGGGTTCCAATCATATACGAGCCGGAAACTCCCACCCGTGAGAGGGAGAGGTCGCTGATAAAGTGGTCGGTAAAGACCGAGACACCCATGGTCTGCCCCGGTATGCTTGCCAGCACCCCAAGGGCTCCGACTACAAGAATTACCCACCCATAATACAAGGGTAGTGAAGAAATGAATGATGATTTTTTAGCAACTATGGTTGTTGTGTTGTGATGCAATGAAAAACTCCCTAGATATGATCTGGTCGATTCTATAGGAAAACGCCCTTTTGTACCACCTTCTCCACAGGTTTGCAAATTGGTTTTGTTGGTGTAAAGTGGGATTCAGAGGAATTGCCTGATGAGAAAAGCCTTACTGCTCGTTGTTTCCCTGCTGTTGCCGTGCTTGCCTATTCTTGCCCAGTCTTGGAATAGGATCGAGACTG